>JARGOI010000155.1 GCA_029212275.1 Thalassolituus sp. | reverse complement strand
GGCCGTGATGCGGCACATAAGCGCATGGTCGAGATGATTGCTCGTGGTGAAGAGCTGCCTGTCGATTTAAAAGGTCGCTTTATTTATTACGTAGGCCCGGTTGATCCCGTGCGCGAAGAAGTGGTTGGTCCTGCTGGCCCAACCACCGCAACACGTATGGATAAGTTTACTCGTACCGTGTTAGAAAAAACCGGCTTGCTTGGCATGATCGGTAAATCTGAACGTGGCGATATTGCTATAGAAGCCATTAAAGATAATGAAGCCGTATATTTAATGGCGGTGGGTGGGGCTGCTTATTTAGTCTCTCAAGCAATTAAAGGCGCAAAAGTTGTTGGTTTTGCCGATTTGGGTATGGAAGCTATTTACGAGTTTGATGTCGAGGATATGCCAGTCACCGTTGCTGTGGATACCAAAGGCGAGTCGGTGCATAAAACGGGTCCGCAAACTTGGTATGCAAAAATTAACGCAACCGAAGTTTCTTGATCGATAACTAATGTAATTAATAAAAGGGCCTACGGGCCCTTTTTTGTCATCTATTCATATTTAAACCGTCATCCTTTTGTCATTTTATTTCTCTAGTCTCACCTTCAGGAAATTTGTCCTACAGGTTAAATACAACTAGAGAGATATCTCATGACGTTAAATAAAACTTTATTGCTGCAAGCAATTTTGACGGCGACTTTGACTGTTGGCCTAGCGGCTTGTGGTGGTAGCGACGGCAAAGATGGTGTGAACGGAACAAACGGTACAAATGGAACGGACGGAACCAACGGAACTGACGGTCAATCAAGTCAAGCGCCTAGCACTGAAGGTGTAACCGCAGTAGTGCCATTTGCTAAGTTTATTGGCGTTGATGCCCCACAAACTGATGCTGATAAACGCGAAATTTTCGTCTCTAAGGTGCTGGTAGACGGTAAGTTTTATGGTGGCGAGTACAATACATTAGCTCGTTCTGGTACTGAAATTACTGGTGTTACTTTTGGTCAGCTGGTTGATGAAGCAGGGACTGTATTAACTGAAGAAGACGGTTCTAAACGTGTTTCTGATTCCAACGAATTCACCTCATTGTTGCCAGTAGGTGACAAGATTTATTCGGTGTCTCAGTTCGAAGATCGTCCTGGCGCGATGTTCCTGATGGAATTGGATCAAAACGCAGAAAACGGTGCTTTAACAGTTAAAACGTTGTCACAAATTGATCAATCAAGTGTTGATGGTGGCTGGGTACATTGTGCGGGTTCTGTTACGCCTTGGATCACTCATTTGGCATCAGAAGAATACGAACCTGATGCAAAAACGCAGGCCACCAATGTTGAAGCTGCAGCTAACGGCTATAGCGCTCCTATGCTTGACTACTTCGCAGAAGCAACTCAATGGAATCCTTATTCTTATGGTTGGAACATAGAAATTAAGGTCAATGAAGATGCCACTACGGAAGTCACAAAGCATTATGCAATGGGTCGTTTAGCATTTGAATTGTCAAAAGTGATGCCTGACTCTAAAACTGTTTACATGACGGATGACGGTACTAACGTTGGTTTGTACATGTTTATTGCAGATACCGCTGGTGATCTAAGTGCTGGTACCACTTATGCTGCTAAATGGAATCAAACGAGTGGTGAAGGTGCAGGTTCTGCTGATTTAACTTGGGTTGAACTTGGTCATGCAACAGATGCTGAAATTAGTGATTATGTTCACGGCACTAACGGTAAAACAAAAGTAACTTTCAATGACATCTTTGATTCTGAAGCTCCCGTTGCTCAAGCATGTAGCGACGGTTTCACGTCTATCAGCGCGAACGGTGTAGGCCAAGAGTGTTTGAAGCTTAAGGACGGTATGGAAACTGTGGCTTCACGTTTAGAAACTCGTCGTTATGCTGCTATGCAAGGTGCAACCACCGAATTCCGTAAAGAAGAAGGTGTTACTTACGACAGTAAGCGTCACAAAATCTACATCGGTATGTCCGAAGTTTCTAGCGGTATGTTAGCTGGTAACTCGAAAGACATCGGTGGCCCAGATCATATTCAGCTTGCCGCATCAAATAACTGTGGTGCAGTGTATGAGTTGGATTTGAGTTCAAGTTCAAATATGGGATCGGATTACGTCGCTCATAATATGAAAGGTTTGATTCTCGGTCGTCCAGTCAATGCATCTGACCCACAGGTTGCTGGCTTTGAAGCGAATAACTCTTGTCACATTAATGGCATTGCGAATCCAGATAACGTTGCTTATGTATCTGGTTACGACGTATTGATTGTTGGTGAAGACACGGGTTCTGGTCACCAAAATGACGTGATTTGGGCATACGACTTTGCTGAGAAAGGTTTAACTCGTATCCAAACAACGCCTTATGGTGCTGAGACTACTTCTCCTTATTGGTATCCGAATATCAATGGTTGGTCTTACTTGACCTCTGTTGTGCAGCATCCTTATGGTGAGTCGGATCGCGATAAAAATACAGGTGCTGGCGAAGCGCGTGCTTACACTGGTTATATCGGTCCATTCCCCGCTGTAAACGTTCAGTAATATAACTGCCATATCATTAAGGGCGACTTCGGTCGCCCTTTTTGTTTTTCTACTTGGAAGTGAGTATGCGCCTTTTAAAATTTGCTCTATGTCTGTTCGTTGTCTGTATCGCGGGATGTGAAAAAAACACTCCGTCAAATTCACAAGTAACGACAGCTGAAGCGTCTAATTCTGAATCAGTTAAGTCTGAAGTGTCTAGATCTGAAGCGACTTCATCGAAACAATCGCAGCAAGTTCTGACATCCGATGTTTCGATTAATGAAACGGCTTATATTCCTCCGCAATGTTTTACTGATCCTGTTGCCGATGGTGTTGAGCACAATCCCTGTTATGTGTGCCATACGCCCAGTAAAGCGCCAAATTATCTAAATGATATTGATGTTCAACTATCTTACGCTTTCCCTACGTCCGGTCTAAAAAATAAATGGGATAATATTTTTAAAGATCGTACTCAAGAAATTGGACTCATCTCCGACGAGTCAATTATTTCTTATGTTCGTGCCGATAATTACTTCAATCAGGACGGAGAAATTGCCATTAAAAAGCGCTTGGAATCGATACCTGAGAATTGGGATAGAAACAAAAATGGCATATGGGACGGCTATATCCCAGACGTGTATTTTAGTTTTGATGAATTCGGTTTTGATCGTGATCTCAAAGGTGCTTACACTGGCTGGCGAGTTTATGCCTACTATCCTTTCCCAGGCGCTTTTTTACCAACGAACGGTGCCACTGACGACGTGATGGTACGTTTACCTGAAGCATTTCGTACGACAGAATCTGGTGACTTTGATTTGGCTATCTATCGAACCAATTTTGCCATCTTAGAATCACTTATGAATGAACGAGACGTCACGATTGAGCCCATCGATGAAAGTCGTTTAAATGTGGATCTCGATAAAGATGGGAAATTGGGCATGGCGACCATGGTTAAGTATGAATGGGACCCAAGGAATGATAAAAATATGAGTTACGTTGGTATGGCTCGTGTTTTATTAGAGAGCGGCGATATTCATCTTGCTGCTCGTTTGCTACCAGAAGGCACCGAATTTTTGCACACAGTTCGTTACATTGATGTGGATGGTGAACAAACGTTGATGGCTACACGTATGAAAGAACTCCGCTATTCACGTAAGAACAGTTGGAGAAATTATTTTCAATTACGCACCATCGTGACAAAAGAAATGAAGGAGCGTCATGACTTCCCAGACCGCACCAAGGTTGTGGTTGGTAATATGGAAGATGGAATGAGCACGCCTCATGGTTGGACTTATCAGGGCTTTATCGAAGACGCTGCTGGTGATTTGAGGCCGCAAACCTATGAAGAAACCTATGCTTGTCTCGGTTGTCATGGGTACATGGGCGCGAGTAATGATACAACTGTGTCATTCACCCGTAAGTTTAAAGAAACTTCTTATAAAGAAGGTTGGTATCACTGGACTGAGCGTGGTGTAAAAGGGGTTGCCGATCCTATTCGTGAAGATGGACATGGTGAATATGCCTTTTATTTACAGCACAATCCCACCGGTAATGAATACCGTGACAATGATGAAGTATTTAATAAATTCTTCACTAAAGATGGTAAGCCAAAGGCAGACATGTTCGAGCGTTTACAAAGTGATATTTCGGTGCTGTTAATGCCTACGCCTGAGCGAGCCATTGCACTTAATAAAGCGTATAAAGTAATTGTTGACGAACAAAGTTATCATTTAGGTCGCGATCCGGTATTAAATGCGCGTGATAAAGTTCTGAAAGAAGTGGAATTGGATAGTGATACCGGCATTACCGAAGTATTAAGTTACTATTGATTTTTTAATGAATTTGGTGTGATTTTGAATGGATAGTTCATGCAAAAAGAAGTTTTGAATAAAAATAATGTTATCCGCTCAGTTAATATACTGACGCTAACCTTTGCTTTATTTGGATGTGGTGAAGACGTCGCAGAGGTAGCGACGTCTAAAAATCAAGCTGCCAATAATAGTTTGGTCGAGAGTATTCAGCCCAGCATGAATGATAATGCATGGTATAAAGCCGGTGGTCGTGAAGTAAGTGCGAATGTTGCCAATTTTCAAGCCATTCAAACTCAAATTGGCAGTGCGAAAAACGTTATCCTTTTTATCGGTGATGGCATGGGCATTGCCACGATTACCGCAGCGCGTATTCTTGAGGGTCAGCTTCGTGGTGAAAGTGGTGAAGAAAACCAACTGAGTTTTGATAATTTTCCTTTCACTGGGCTATCCAAAACTTACAACGTCGATGCGCAAACGCCGGATTCGGCTGGCACGATGACGGCGATGATGTCTGGTGTAAAAACTGATGCGGGCATTATTGGTTTAAATGAAAATGTTGTTCGTGGTGATTGCGCGAGCAGTAAAAAAACTGAAGTTATTTCTGCACTTGAATTAGCGGAAATGTCGGGTATGGCAACGGGTATTGTGACAACTGCCAGAATTACTCATGCTACGCCTGCGGCAACCTATGCTCATAGCGCTGATCGTGATTGGGAGGATATTTCAGATATGTCCACCGCAGCTATTGCCCAAGGTTGTGTTGATATTGCTGATCAATTTGTGCATTTTAAAGACCATATTGAAAAAGAGTATGGTGTGAGTGTTGATGGCATTGATGTTGCGATGGGTGGCGGCCGTCGACATTTCTTGCCGAATGATGCAGAGTTTAATTCAGCGGATGCGGTGAGTGCGGTTGAAGGTGATCGCACGGATAATCGCGATCTTATTTCAGAATGGAAGCAACTGTATCCAAGCGGTCAGTATGTTATGGATCAGGCGGGCTTTGATTCATTAACGATGACACAGTTACCGGTGCTTGGCTTGTTTAATGAATCGCATATGCTCTATGAAATGGATCGTAAAAATGATAAATCGGGCGAACCTTCGTTAATGGAAATGACGGAAAAAGCGATTCAATTGTTAGAGAAAAAAGACAAGGGCTATTTTTTAATGGTCGAGGCTGGCCGTATCGATCATGGTCATCACGCGGGCAGTGCGTTTAATGCGTTACACGAGTCGATAGAACTTAGCCAAGCGGTCGCAAAAGCAAAGGCATCTACCAATCCTAATGACACACTCATTATTGTGACGTCCGATCATAGTCATGTCTTCACGATGGCAGGTTACCCCAAACGCGGTAATCCTATTTTAGGTAAAGTTATCCCTATTGGCAGTGACCAAGAAGCCCTAGCTCTGGATGATATGCCTTACACCACGTTGGGATATGCCAATGGACGCGGTTTTAAAAATTTAGGGGAAGCAACGGATGCGGATTTAGCCTACGAACAGCCAACGGATGCAGGGCGCAAAAATTTGAGCGGTGTAAATACTGAATCATCAGGATTTCACCAAGAAGCATTAATTCCATTAGAGTCGGAAACCCATTCTGGTGAAGACGTTGCCATTTTTGCCATAGGCCCCGGATCCCATCTAGTGAGTGGCGTGCATGAACAAAATGTGATTTTTCATATTATAAATTATGCCGCTAATTTATCTGGCCGAGCGTCTGAAGTTGTAAAAGCGAATTAATAAACATTGCCCTGCTGTTTCATAGAAAGTCACAGGGCGATGTTTAATAAAAGATAGCAGACCTTTAAAACAATCCTCTACAGCATTTCATAACAAGGTTGATAATCGCCACGAATTTTCATGCGACCATGATCGACCATGGCGCGTAGCAGTTTATCCATTC
>JARGOI010000154.1 GCA_029212275.1 Thalassolituus sp. | reverse complement strand
GCATAGTGGAAAGTTCTACTGACTTAAGCCCCTAATAATGGGGGGATTACCGATGCAATAAGACCCTAGGTTATACGGCTCAGATAAAACTCTAATCAATTGTTTTGCGAGCTTACCAGCTTCTTTATCGTTACTAATTTCCGTCATAATAATAGAAAACTCATCACCCCCCATTCGTACAATAAAATCTGAATCACGCGTATTTCGTTTAAGTCGCTCAGTAAATTCTACTAATAACCTGTCACCCACATCATGACCAAAAGAATCATTTACTTGCTTGAAATCATCAATATCTAACATTAAAATTGCAAACTGTCGATGATGACGTGCTGCAATAGCACATGTTTTCTCTAAGATAGCATTGAAATAATGGCGAGTATAAGAATGAGTAAGAGGGTCAAAATAAGCAAGCTGATCTAATTTTTTTACTAATTTTTTGAGGTCTTCAGTCATTTTAAATAATGCGACACCTAACTCATCTTTATCACTTCTGGGTTTTATTTTAGCCGAATAATCACCACCGGATATCTTATTGGCTTGATGAACAATGCTTCGAAAACTATCAACCATTTGATTGATCGCAACCCCCAGCTTGTCATCCTTTCCCTTGATTGTGATTTTTTGAGTGTAATCACCTACGGCCAAGGCTTGCGACACATTAGCCACATCGCGCAATGTCTCTGTCATTTTAAATAATGCGACACCTAACTCATCTTTATCACTTCTGGGTTTTATTTTAGCCGAATAATCACCACCGGATATCTTATTGGCTTGATGAACTATGTCTCGAAAACTATCAACCATTTGATTGATCGCAATTCCCAGCTTGTCATCCTTTCCCTTGATTGTGATTTTTTGAGTGTAATCACCTACAGCTAAAGCTTGCGACACAGTAGCTACATCACGCAATGTCTCAGTCATTTTAAATAATGCGACACCTAACTCATCTTTATCACTTCTGGGTTTTATTTGAGTTGAATAATCACCTTCAGCAATCCTCATCAGCTCTAAACATGCTCTTTTAGAACTTGTTAATCCATTTTTCTGATCATTATCTGCTGAACCAGACATCTTGACCTCCTTTTGCACAAGTATATGCGCACAATCTGGATAAGGCAATGATTATCTTGTTGAATAAATTGGGTTTTTCACAAGCGGCTTACAAAAGCAAATCATGAGGGTAATTTGACTCACGCTTTTGAAACGATAGAATAGAAGCGTTCTTAATCACCCCCTGTTCAATATTTATCGCCTTCCGAATGGTCTCATCATCTTGCCAGCCAACACAGCCCGCCAAAATGACTGGTAAATAAACCACAAGGGCTGCAGATATTGAGCGTGTCGCACTTTCCCATAGATAGCTTGGCGTGTGATCAACAGCATAGTAATCGATGGTTTCATACTTAAACATCGGCTTCTTGAATGTCGTTGGATTGGCAAAAAAGAAACCCATCTCCTTGTCGCAACTCACATCAATAATCAAACTTTTAGGTTTGAGGCATGAGCTTTCAGCTTCGATCACAAAGTGGGTGGGATCGTCTGTTTCTTGGAAAGTTCCGTTCACAATAATATCGGCTTCACTAATTAAATCAGCCAATGGCCGTATACTTCCATCGTGCTCGACTACCACCATGCGAGCCTCTCCCTTATCGCCTTTCCGAATTTTTACATAGTGGCAATCAAGAACCTCTTCGCGTACCTCATGATCGGGACGCTGAATGCAGATCGTGATATCTCTAAACCCATGCGCCTTAAGAGCGTATATCGCCCCACGGCTAACGGCACCAAAGCTAAAGATAACTACTTTACGCTGATTGCCGTAATGCCCATCTATGCCTTTAAGTTGCAAGGCATGAATTACTGCACAATAGCCAGCCATTTCATTATTTTTATAAAATGTGTGACGCCCTCTATAACCATCAGGAGTCCAGATGAACATATCTTCAAAGGCAATAAGTGTTAGCTTTCGATCGATCGCTGCCTGAGTGATCACACGTTGCTGAACACAATGCGGATAACCCCAAAGCATCCCCCCTTCTCGAAGCTCCTGCAAATCAGCTAATTCCGGCTTGACAATGATAACATTACCGATGCTTGTTAGTAATTCATGTCGTGTGGCAATGCCGCCAGTCTGACTCGCAATTTCTGAGTCTTCGACACCGAATGGCGCTCCATAACCTTCCTCAAATATTAGCAAACGACGAATGTCCTCAGGAATGCGAGACAGATGTTCCGGATGGATAGGCAATCGCCGCTCGTCTATTTTTTTCGATGTGCCAATAACACCCAATTTTAACTTCTTCATACCATTCCTCTATATTTAAATTAATTAAAACACAACCATTTCAACCACTCTGCTCCGCACCCATCGCTATAAAGATTGGTCATGAAATATTTTTTCTGCCTTGATGAAGTCATCCTTGGTATCAATCTCTACCCAGCGCAATTTACCAATATCTAAAGGGTAAAAAATCACCCCCCTCCCTATCAATCGTTCATAGGCAGCTTCATAATACGCCTGATGATTACTTTTATCTCTCATCATATTTTCCAATTCCTGGAATAACAGCTCTGCAGATCTATGATCAATTTTTTCAATACCTATCGATTCCCCTACAGCATCATTAGGATTCACAAGCTTACTCGCCCTAAAGACTCTGCCCTGGTCATCAACGATGACTTTAATTTCTTCAGCATCAAGATGCATGTCTTTATCTATGCATAAACAATTAAGAAATTTACTTGCCATAAGATTTTTTAGTATCGCCACATCAAAAACAACATCCGCGTCAAACTTTACAAAGCTCGACCCCTTAACCAGATTTTTCGACATCATTAAAGAATAGCCCGTATTTGTTTCGGCGTATTTGTCATTAATAACAAATGAGGAATTTAAATTCGGGAAAGTTGATTTAACGTAATCCTTGATTTGCTCTTGCAAATAACCGAGAACAAAAACAACTTCACTTATACCACAGTCAGTTATATGAGATATCATTCTTTCAAGAATAGTATACCCTCCGACTTTCAATAAGCATTTTGGCCTATCGTTCGTCATCGGTTTGATTCTCGACCCAATGCCTGCTGCCAGTATAATCGCTTTCATTTTTTGATAAACTCGAGTTTATTATGATCTATCCGCAATCCTTGCCGCCAACCACGGAATATTCCATAAAAAACCTGACTCAACGCAAACACCCAAAGCATAGGGATCAACACATTGAAAACTAAAGATATAGATAGCATAAAAATAAAAACCCCTTCATCAAAGAGGAATATTTTTCGCTGCTCGGCAGCAAGCCACTTTAAATTTACCAACAGGCTGCACCCTAGCCCTGCTGGTATTTTATTTTTACTTACGAGCTTAGATACTTTGTCAAGATACTGGCTATCTCTAGTCATTTCAGTAAAGATGCCAACATATTTAATATAACCACGCAAATTGTAAAACACTACACCAACAAAAGCTAAAAGCACAGGTGCTATATGGTGAGACTGGACGTAAGCCGCATACCCTACAGCGCCAAACCAAAGCGCCACTTGTATTTGATCTGTCAGTTTGTCATAGAAACCACCCGATAGTGAGGGCGTTTTTCTATATCGAGCCATCTGCCCATCCATACAGTCCAGGACATGACTCACATTAATTAAAACCGCAGCAATAATAAAATTCACCATTCCGCCTGAAATAATAAAGACAGCAGCAATAATAGCGACAAAAAAAGAAAAAATAGTCAGTAGATTTGGCGTTAACCATTCGATATCAACAAAAAGATAATTAAAGGCAATCGCCAAAGGTGAAGTGACAAATGAAGACCACCACTCATCATTTTTATTTTTTGTATCCCATAAACGGGCTAATTTTTCATTCATACGCACTCCCCAATTGATGTTTTAAACTTTTTTGTATGCGCAAGAAGGGGTGAGATGCTACCTGTAGAAACAACATTCTCTTCCTTAACACAATCAAAACTTTGCAAAACGCTCTTTAGAGCATCTAAAAAGAATCGGATGTCACCAAAAGATAATTCTCCTATATTGCCAACCTGAAAAACCCTATCCTCGAAACAGCCCTTCCCTTTATAAACAATAATTGATTTATCATACAGTTTTTGATGGAAATCATGTAAATCAATGTGGGAAGGAATATTGACCGTAGTCAAAACAGAAGACATGTCTTTTCTATCAATCAGAAAAGTTAACCCTAATTTCAACATACCTTTTCGCAAAGCGCTCGCTCGTTTTTTTATTAGAGCATGATGAGAGGACACGCCCTCATTCAATATGTTCATCAAAGCCTGGTCTAACGCATAAAAAAGATGAACAGCAGGGGTATTAGGTGTCTGTGATGCTTCCTTTATGAAAGTGTAAAATTTGTATAAATTTAAATAGGTTGTTTTAATCGGAAGGTTTTTTATTTTTTCAAACTCGTCCTTTTTTCCAACTACAAATGATAACCCAGGATATGATGAAATTGCTTTTGAACTCGAGCTTGAGCAAAATGCAATGTTACACTTCTCCATATCAATAACTTCAGCACCAGCGCTACTTACGCAATCAGCTATAAACATAGCGCCATGCGCCTTAGCTATCGCCCCAACACACTCCAATGAATTCATCATCCCTGAGCTTGTTTCATGATGAACCATACAGACAATATCAACTTTATGGCTGCTTACGTATTCTTCTATTTTTTTTATATCAAGCTTCTTTCCCCATGGAAACCTCAACAAAGAAGTGTTTTTATTGTGCACCTCTGAAATATGGAATAATCGCTCTCCAAATTCACCATTAGATACAATCAGGATATTTCTCTCCCCAACCACAGATGAAAGTATAGATTCATTTGCTGCTGTCCCGGAACCAGTAATAACAACAGCTCTATAATTAGATTTATTCTTTATATCGAGCAATGTCAGTAATTTATCCTCAACGCCTTGTAATAAAAAATCAAAATCGCTTTCCCTATGACAAATATCTGATTTTAGTGTTGCCATTCGCACATTCAATTCAATATTAACGGGCCCAGGGGTAAATAATAAATACTCTTTCATTCGCTTTAATCTCCATTCAATTATTCAAAATCCCAATTGAGCAAGCCATTAACAACAACCCAATTAATCTTTATATTTAGGCATTTTTAGCTAAATTGAATTTGGAGGAGTAAAAGTAATCCTGCTTGATTTTCTTAACTAAACACAGCACACCACCCGGAGTGGCATTCATCGTTACACAAACCCAGGTATGGATTAGCGCTTTCAGATAACCGCTATGCTAAAAAAAATCATACCGTTCCTTGTGATGCATTTTTTCAAACATTGCTGGTCTTTAATTCTTTTTAGTACTGTACTTCAATTCATTCACAGATAATTTTATTTTGACTTTTTTTCAACTGGCAATAACCCTGTAGGCTTACCTTCTTTTTTAAGGCGCTTAGCCGCTTTTTTCTCTTTAGCGGTAAGTAGCGCTTTCTTTTTATCACTCTTTTTTGGGGACTTTTCTTTGCTCATGCGTTTAATTTCCTATTTTATCAGGTGGAAGTACTTAAATAACTCTTTAACTAAAAAGCAGCTAACCATTTGGGTTAGTAGAAGCAGAATACAGTTGGCACGTCATATTCAATAAAAAAATAACTAACCAGCCGATTAGATTATCTTCAGGCATGAATGGAGAGGTCGAAAACCTGACGTTCTAATGAACTAGTGTCAACTTAACACAAATAAATGTGCATAGCTCTAAATTATATTGGCTTTACTGTCTGGCTCTCATCCAGCGCAGCAAAATTTACTACATGAGTTCAATCCAGCCTACCCTTATGCATGCTTCGCATACAGGGGCATGGGCTGCAGTTAGTGCATTGCGATTTCGCTGGGTTATCTGCGATGCATGAAGCTATATGAATTCTACAAGGTAGTGTTGGGTCGTGACTGCTTACAACAAAGTGCTTAAGTTGAGATCCGTGGGGATTTTCAAGGGGAGCTTTGTGCGCTCCCCTTGAATCGCCGTCCACGCGAATTTATTTCGCGTAGGTGAAATCATATGAGGGAACGAAACGAAAACGGTGAGTGTGATACCCTTACGTATGCTTCGCATACAGGGGCACGGGCTGCAGTTATAACATTACGGTTTCGCTGGGTTATCTGCGATGCATGAAATCATGTGAATTCTACAAGGTAGTGGTGGGTCGTGCTGGATTCGAACCAGCGACCAATTGGTTAAAAGCCAACTGCT
>JARGOI010000153.1 GCA_029212275.1 Thalassolituus sp. | reverse complement strand
TGATGGATACACGAACCAATTTACGCTACGGCTGCACCATTCTTAAGCATTATCTTGATCGTGAAAAAGGCAATTTGATTCCTGCCTTAGCCCGCTATAACGGCAGTTTGGGCAAAACCAAGTATCCCGAGAAAGTCTTTTTAGCGTGGGAGCAACGCTGGTTTGTTAGCCGCGATTGAGTTCTGTTTGCCTCTTTAAATTACCATATCTTTATTTATTCGCACCTTAATTACACACACTAAACCTTGCAAAAGCGCTATAACATCTATTATTGGTACTCTAACAACCTCCAATTATGAGTATGTTTCACAGATACCCATTTCCAAGAATTTTTTGCTAAGTCCTGATATTTGAAAAAATTATCATGAACCTCGCTGTATAACTTTTGTCTAGTTATTTTAGGCAGTTCTGATTAATGATTTGATTAATGCAGTAATGCCCTAACCTTCACTCAAAGGAGACAGTGTATGTTCCTTCTCACCTTACTGGTTCTGGCAATCGCCTTTGCCACTATTATGTTCTTTAACCCGGGTTTATTGATCGGCTCGGGTATCTTTGCTCTCGTATGGCTAGGTACTGGCCTGATCACTCCAGCGATGGCGCATCCAGTGACGCTTGTCCTGTTAGGCATTGTGCTAGTCGTACTGAATGTCACCGCTATTCGCCGACGTCTGATCAGTAAACCTGCCTATCAAACTTTATCTGGGGTGATGCCAGAAATGAGTCAAACCGAGCGCGAAGCTCTGGATGCTGGTTCGACTTGGTGGGATGAAGATTTATTTCAAGGCAAACCCGATTGGGAAAAATTCGCTAAGATTACCTTACCGACTCTTACCAAAAACGAGCAATCGTTCATCGACAACGAAGTCACTGAGTTGTGCGATATGCTGGATGAGTGGGAAATTCATCACCATCATAAAGACTTACCCGCTGAGGCGTGGGAGTTCCTAAAAGCCAAAGGCTTCTTCAGTCTTATCATCCCAGAAGAATACGGCGGTAAACACTTTTCACCTTATGCTCAAAGCCGTGTCATGAGCAAAATTGCTTCTCGTTCTATCACCGGTGCGGTCACCGCCATGGTGCCAAATTCGCTTGGGCCGGGTGAGTTGCTGGTCAAATACGGCACCGAAGATCAGAAAAAACGCTGGTTACCCGGTCTGTCAGACGGAACCGAGATACCTTGTTTCGGTTTAACCGGACCAGAAGCTGGATCTGACGCCGGTGCCATTCCCGATTTAGGGATTGTCTGCAAGGGCATGCACGAAGGCAAAGAAGTGACGGGGATTCGTCTTAACTTCTCCAAACGTTGGATTACCCTAGCGCCAGTTGCTACGGTCATTGGTTTGGCATTTAAGTTACGTGATCCAGAAGGTTTGTTTGGCAACCCAGACATTAAAGACTACGGCATCACTTGCGCGCTAATTCCTGCAGACCACCAAGGCATTGAAATTGGTCGTCGCCATTATCCTGGTGCGCCCTTTATGAACGGCCCAATTAACGGTAAAGACGTCTTTATTCCGGCGGAATGGATTATTGGTGGCCCAGAAATGGCTGGTAAAGGCTGGCGCATGCTGATCGAATGCTTAGGTGCTGGTCGTGGGGTTTCTTTACCTGCCTTGGCAACGGCTAGCGGTGAAGTGGGCTATCGCATGACGGGGGCGTTTGGTCGCATTCGTCGTCAGTTCAAAACCGAAGTGGGCAAATTTGAAGGGGTGCAAGAAGCCACCGCGCAAATTGCTACTTTGGCCTATACCTTAGAATCCATGCGCCACTTAGTAACTCGCAGCCTAGAATTTGGTACGCCTTCGGTCATTACGGCCATGGCCAAGTACCATGCTACCGAAATGATGCGCAAATTAATCAACCACGGTATGGATGTGGCGGGTGGACGCGCCATTCAGTTAGGGCCCCGTAACTTTATGGCGTTGCCTTATCAGAGTATTCCCATCGCCATTACGGTAGAAGGTGCAAACATTCTAACGCGTTCGTTGATGATTTTCGGGCAAGGCTCGATGCGTTGTCACCCCTACTTGTTCGATGTGTTTGAAACGTTGCAAGCCGACGACAAAGCCGCTGGTCTGAAGAAATTCGATAAGCTATTTTTCGCCTTGGCAGGTAACAGTATCAGCCGCACGCTACGAGGATTAGTACTTGGACTTAGCGGCAACCGTTTGGCCAGCGCACCACAACATGCCGATGACTTTACCAAGCCTTGGTATCAGATGATTGATCGCTTCAGTGCAGCCTTTGCCGGCACCGCTGACTTAGCCTTGGGCGTGTTAGGTGGTGATCTTAAGCGTCGCGAGCTATTGAGCGCGCGTTTAGGTGATATTCACAGTCAGATGTTCATCGCTTGTAGCATCCTGAAATATTATGAAGGACAGCCGTACAGCGAATCTGAACAAGCGCACGCACGAGCCGCGTTGCACCATGCTATGTACGAGGCTCAAGAAGCCTTCTTCGACTTCTACGATAACTTTACTGCAGCAAAAATCGCCGCGGTTTATAAGCGCATCGCCTTCCCATACGGTCGCGTGTTGCGCAAACCGGATGACGATCAAATTCGCACACTGGGTAATCTGATTATGGATGATACGTCCGTGCGCAAAAAGTTTGGTGAGTTTACCCACCACAACAACGCTCCAGACGATAATTTTGGTCGCGTGGAAGGGACTTACCAAATGTTGTTGCAGGTCGAAGAATCGTGGACCACTTTTCTTAAAGCCGACGGTCGTGGCAAGTTAACTGGCGATGACATCGACAGTAAACTCGAGAGCGCAACCTCGTTGGGCATCTTGACCGACGTGCAAGCAACTCGATTGAAGGAATATGACACACGTCGTATCGATGCATTGCAAACCGACGCCTTTGAGAAGAGTTTCTTTAAAGAGTCTAAAGTGCCATTGCCTGAACAAGAATACACTCATTAACGCTTAATAATGAATAAATATTAGGATTATTTAACGAGTTGTTCTGTTTGAAAAAAGTTAGAGAAAGGCTAAAAGGAAAGCGGCAATAAGGAAAAGGATTTCCCAATAAAAAACCACCTTGGTCATGACTGTTCTTAGTAATGATCAAGGTGGTTTTTTTATGAAAATCAAATCAGTTTCTTGGCCTAAAATATTAGAGCAATAAAAAAATACGACTCATTCACTATTAACTGTCGAAAGATTTATTAGATGAAATTCTGGCCAATCCTTTAACAAGACGGTAAATCGACCAAACCATTATTCCAATAAGAATAAAATAACCTATGAATATGAACAGCAAGATCAAACCAATTACAGACCAGCCCAACCCCCACCAAAAGGTGGTGATGATATTAGTATAGTGATCTTCAAAGAGCGTACCAACCGCATCTTCTCTTTTAACAATCGCCCAGATTCCGCCGATGATCCATAACAACCCACCAGTGAATAAACCTCCTACCATTAAGGCATAAGCAATCAACGCATGCGTCTTAGCCCGATCTTCTTTTGGTGTTAGGCTTCTATGTTCGTTATTTTCTTCTGGAAAATCTGACATTTCATGCTCCATCTTTTCTCAAGGATTGTCGTCATAGAATTAAGACACACCATTACGAGCGTCGTTTAATTTATGCCATTACCGTCGTATTTAAATAGGCAACAATATCCGAGGATTCATACAGCCACTTTGTTTCCCCATCGTTTTCAATTTTTAAACAGGGCACTTTAGGGGTGCCGCCACCGGCCAGTAGTTCTTTCGCTGCATGCGCGCTGCGTTTGGTATCACGTGTTTCAATATTAAGATTATTTGCTCTCATAACACGACGTACTTTGACGCAAAATGGACACGCCTGAAAATGATACAAGGTCAATTTGGCCGTTCTGGCATCTAATTTAGCCTGCACTTCTTGGCTGTGATGAGCAGGCTTAGGGGACGTTAAAAAATCCAATAATAAAATAATTCTTCCTAATACCCAGCGAATAATTGTCATGAAAATTTGTACTCTAGTAGTTGAAAATTATTTAACTAAAAAAAGAAACCGAGCATTATCAACACTCGGTTTCGAAGTTGTGAAGATGATTGCGCTTAAAGTCTTGAACCTAAAATTAGGATGCCGACTCCGCTTTCATTTCTGCCGCAAACTCTTCCATAAAGTCGAGTGACGCCTGTTGGCGAATAGTGCGGCGATGATTGGCCCACAATTCTTTCACCTTTTCTTGGTTACATTGCTGACGGTCAATCAATACCCGAGTTTGCAATTCGCCTTTTTTCTGACCGCCGGTTAATGGCACTTTGCTGAATACAAACTGATTGGAAATCAAATCCATAAACGGGCCCGATTTACTGGTCGGCATAATAAACAACAGCTGCAAGCCAAGGCTTTCGGTTAGATAGTTAATCACTTCTTTCGAACGTGTTTCATCCATCTTGGAGAAAGCTTCGTCCACTAAGACGACGCGTAAATGCGTGTCGCCTTCGTTGAAACGAAAGGCCGAGGTGATGGCCGCCGAGCGAATGATATACGCAGGAGTTTCTAACTGACCGCCAGAACCTGTGCCGTATTGACTCAGTGCAATGGGCTCTTTGTTCAAGGGCTGCTTATAAATTTCATAAGCACGGTAGTTGCGATAATCAGAAATACGCTCTAACTCGCGCATCGCTTTTTGCTCGTCATCATCGAGCAGCATCGACATTAATTGATCGCGTACACGCTTGGAGTTTTCGGATAAATCCGCGGTAAACAAGGTGGCGCCATCACCTAACGATGGGTTTTTGATGACTTCTTCAAAAAACTGCCAATATTCTTTGTACTCTGGTACCCACTCCCAATCAAACCAATAGGTTTCGCGGTCACCACCAAACTGATGATGCGCCAATTCTTTGTTTAAGTCTTCAAGAATGCGCTTGCCGTCGTTGATGCCTTGGTAAATAGAGTGACACAAGTTGGTGACGAATACATTGTTAAAGCTTTCACGCAACTGCGACAGCTTGCCTTGTTTCTCGACCAATATGTTGTTTTTAAGGCGGTTGTGAACGCGCTCAATTTCGCGTTGTAAATCACACACACCTTTAAAGAAATTCGCCCCGTGATCGTCACGATAATCGGGCGAGTAGACAATGGCATCCATGGTCTGACAATGCTGATTATGGTTGGTAATATTGCGCTCAATTTCATAGGCTATGGAATTGAGTTCTTGCGCTAGGCTTTTACGCAAATTTTCCAAGGCATCGACGGGGCTTTCGGCCGCTTCTTTATCGGCATTTTCCAGACGTTTTTCTAAATCGAACTCTGGCCAAATGCTGACAATAGAACGTAAATTCACTTCTTTCTTATCGGCCAATTCGGACGTTTGTTCTTGGTGATCACTGAGTGCTTTGCAGCCTTTTTCGGCGTCATTAAGTTGTTGCTGCAAACGACCGAGTTCACCATCAAGCTCTTTGATCTGTGCGTCGAGGTCATCGGCTTTTTCTTTTAATGCAGAAAATTCGTGCTCAATATCGCCAAGGCCAGAAACGTCGACACTGCTCAGCGCATTTTCAGCATTTTGCATTTGATAATGGGTTTCGAGCATTTCTTGCATTTGGTCAGCGAAAGTAACGTGACGCAACAAGTTAACCGCATCTAATAACTGCTGTGCTTGACGTAATTGGAAATTCGCTTCGTTGGCTTGTTCAGCTAAATGGTCGGATTCGGCACGTTTCGCCGACAAAGCACGCTCACGAGCACCTAAACCAAACACCAGTTCGGTATCGTCCATATCACAACGATAAATAGAGTATGCGCCCGAACCTAAGCCTTCATTGGTGACACCACGACGGGTCATGCGCAGGGCTTGCAGGTCGGCCACTTGCTCGACACTGCCGTAACTTGCTTCTAGATAAAAACGTGCGGTCGCGTGGTCAAACTCCATTAAATGTATGATGGAGTTTGCCGAAGTTTTCATGCGTTCGCTGTCGGCGCGGGCTTTTTGCCCCTGAATAACGCGAGCACGGCTGCCACCCGGAATTTGACGCAAAATATGCGCGGCTTCGGCTTCAAAATCAGGTTCAACGATGATGCTAAAACGCGCACCGCCAATATAACCTTCGATAGCGCTTTGCCATTCTGGGTCAATCACTTCGACATAATCCGCCAGCACGCGTGGTTCGGCCTGTGGACATTCACGAATGATGGCTTCCAGTGCTTGACGCACAAAACCCGGGTAATTCAACTGACGCGCTTCGAGACTCGCGATGTCGTTGTTCTTTTGATTCATGCGATGCTGCGCTTGCTGCAGCTTTT
>JARGOI010000152.1 GCA_029212275.1 Thalassolituus sp. | reverse complement strand
CCGTAATGTCGAAACCGTTCATGCGTAACAAACGCCCAACCACCTGTCCGTAACGTCCGAAACCGACAATGATGGCGCGGCCCTGTAATTGTTCAATCGGGTCATCCGTGCGCGATTGCCTTCGTCCTAAACGTGGTAATACAAAACGTTCGTTGATCACAAATAACAAGGGGGTCAGCGCCATCGATAACGCGACCACTAAGGTTAATGGCTGAATAATGTACATCGGCAAAATTTCTTGTGCCGTGGCAAAACTGAACAGCACAAAGGCAAATTCGCCACCCTGCGCTAACGAAAAAGTGAACACAGCATTGGCTCGGGTGTTTAAGCCAAACCCCCAACCCAATAGCAGTAAGATCACCATTTTGATCAACACTAAACCGAGCACCATCGACAATATATTTAGTGGATCGTTGGCTAATAATTCAAAGTCGATGCTGGCCCCAACCGAAATAAAGAACAACGCCAATAGCAATCCTTTGAAGGGTTCTATTTCGGCTTCTAATTCGTGTCTGTATTCAGAGTTTGCCAAAACCACACCCGCGACAAAGGTGCCCAGTGCGGGGGATAAACCAATGTATTCCATCAGTAAGGCGATACCAATGACCAATAATAAAGCCGTGGCGGTAAAGGTTTCGCGCAGACGAGTGGCGGCAATCACTCGAAATACCGAGCGACTGAACCAACGCCCAACCACCACAATCGACACCACGGCACCCAATACCAGTATGGTACTTTGCCAACCCGGTAAGTTGTGTTTGTCGCTGTAAGTACCCACCTCGCCGATCGCCAGCAACGGCAAAACAGCTAGCATAGGAATGACTGCAATGTCTTGAAACAACAGCACGGCAAAGGCGGCTTGGCCACTGTCTTTTTTCAGCCACCCTTTTTCATTTAGAGTTTGTAAAACGATGGCGGTGGACGATAGCGATAAAATCATCCCGACGGCCAAAGCGTGCTGCCATTGCACGTCCATCCACCAAGCAATGCCGCTTAAAGCAACGGTGGTTAGCACAACCTGCAACCCGCCCATGCCAACAATGGCAGTACGCATGCGCCATAACAACGAGGGATCGAGTTCTAGGCCGACCAAAAACAACATCATCACCACACCAAATTCGGCAAAGTGCATCACTTCTTCAATGTCGCTACCAATCACTCCCAAGGCAAATGGACCAATCACTGCGCCTGCGCATAAATAGCCCAGTACCGAACCTAAGCCTAGGCGTCTGGCGACAGGCACGGCAATCACCGCCGCGGCTAAAAAAACAAAGGCTTGCTGTAAAAACCCACTTTCACCCATGGCCAAACCCTTCTATCTCTAAACCTTCGGTTAATCGAGTTAATGCCTGATGGTATTGTTGCGCAACACCTTCCATGACTGAGGCCGGATTACGACGACTGTAAAAAATCTCAAGCGCCGGCATGTGCCGCATTTTGCATACCTGTGCCATACGTTCGTATTGGTAAAAGTACTCAGAGAGCGGTCGTTGATTAATACCCTCTTCGTCATAGGTGTGCTCGGGCGCGCCAGCAGTCATCACCACCCAAAGGGGCTTGCCCTCTAGAGCACAAGCCTTAGCACTTTTGCCATAAGCAAAGCCGTATTCGAGTACTAAATCTTGCCACTCGCGCAACAGCGACGGCATGTTGTACCAATAAACGGGATGCTGTAAGACAACCGCGTCGTATTCGCGCAAGCGCGCTTGCTCCACTTCAACATCAATAAAGAAGTCTGGGTAAGCTTCATAGAGATCGTGGATATGAACACCGGGAATGTCACGGATGTGATCTAACAACATACGATTTACCACCGAATGCTGATGTGCAGGATGCGCATAAATGATGAGTACTTTTGCCAAGATTAGCCGCCTGCTTTTTTAACGGTAAAACCACGTTTGGTCAGTTCATTTGCCAATAGATCTCGTTGATCGCCTTGGATTTCAATAATCCCATCTTTCAGCGCACCTCCGACACCACATTTTTTTTTCAGTTCTTTGGCGAGAGTTTTCAATTCTGCCCCAACCAAAGGTACCCCGGTAATCAGCGTCATAATTTTACCACCGCGACCTTTTGTCTCGCGCGATAACCGCACGATGCCATCGCCCTCTGGAGCTTCTGGTTCGTTACACACACATTGATCAACGGCTTGATTGCATTGCGGACAGGCACGGCCAAATTCGGTTGAATAGACCAAACCACCAGCACGATCTTTTTTGCTCATGGAAAGATTCCGAAGGTTAATAAAAGATGAAAACTACATGAACTACAAGCGCCTGACTAGCTTTAGCCACTATTGCTTAAAGTGTCTCTTTGTTTAAAGTGTCTGTCGATTCGACATAATATAAGTCGACATCAGCTATTGGATATATTGCTTAATCTAAGAATAAGGGCATGGCTGTGCGCTCCACCACTTTGCGCATCACAAACGAGGAATGCACGCCGCTGACACCGTCAATACGAGTGAGTGTACCGAGCAAAAACTGCTGATAAGAATCCATGTCTTCTACCAATACTTTCAATACGTAATCGGCCGACTGCCCGGTAATAAGATAGCACTCTAAAACCTCAGGGCAGGCCGCAACCGCTTGTTCGAAATTATTGAAACGCTCGGGTGTGTGTCGATCCATGCTGATATTAATTAACGCTAGTAGATCTAACCCCAAAGCTTTGGCGCTCAAAAGTGCGCGATAGCCAACAATAATGCCGTTGTCCTCTAAGGCTTTGACCCTTCTCGAACAGGGAGATGGCGATAACCCGACTTTATCGGCCAATTCTAAATTGCTGAGACTGCCATCGTTTTGCAGCAACTCTAGCAAACGGCGGTCGGTGCGGTCCAATTCAACCAAAGACTTAGTGACTTTTGACACAGTAAAACCTCGATGAGCAATATTATTCTAATTTAAACACAAAAAGTGAAATATAAAACTAATTTAACCGTAAACTGGTAGCACATTCGCAATCTTTATTCGCATTAACCCGCCTATACTATGTTCATACTGCAAAGGCAGCCCAAGCTCCACCAACAGCATGGGTAGCAACCCGCTCACAAGGCGCAACGCAAAGAGACGACCCAGAAGGTTTGATCGACGCCAGCAGTACCTATTTCAGCAGTAGTTAATAACGAAAACAGCGTCATTTAATGAATATCATCATTACCGTTTAAGGAAAGGAAGTCAGCATGACCATCCCAGCCAATTCTCAGTTTAATCATCGTAAATATCGTACGTTTCCTTCGGTAGGCCTGACAGATCGTCGCTGGCCAAACCAAGTGATTACGCACGCGCCTTTATGGTGTTCTGTGGATCTCCGTGATGGCAACCAAGCATTGATTGATCCAATGACGGTAGACCAAAAAAAGCAGATTTGGGCCTTGCTGGTGCGCATGGGCTTTAAAGAAATCGAAGTGGGCTTTCCATCCGCCTCGCAACCCGATTTTGATTTTGTCCGTTGGTTGATTGAAGAAGATCAAATTCCTAGCGATGTGACGGTGCAAGTACTTACGCAAGCCCGCGACGAGTTGATTGAACGCACCTATGAATCGTTAAAAGGTGTGCGTCGTGCCGTGGTGCATGTGTACAACTCAACCTCGCCGGTACAGCGCAACAAAGTATTTAACGTCGACAAAAAAGGCATTATTAACATTGCCCGTCACGGTGCGCAGAAAGTATTGTCGGAATCGCAGAAGTACCCCAATAGCGAGTGGGTATTCCAGTACTCGCCAGAAAGTTTTTCCAGTACCGAAGTCGAGTTTGCCACCGAGGTGTGTAACGCAGTGATTGATGTTTGGAAACCTACCCCAGCAAACAAAACCATCATTAACTTGCCTGCCACCGTCGAGTCGGCCATGCCGAATATTTTTGCCGACCAAGTAGAGTGGTTTTGTCGCCATGTGAAGCAGCGCGATTGTGTGACCGTCAGTATTCACACCCACAACGATCGTGGCTGTGCCGTCGCGGCTGCCGAACTGGCAATTTTGGCGGGTGCCGACCGGATTGAAGGCACACTGCTAGGCAATGGTGAGCGCACCGGCAACATGGATATTGTCACCATGGCAATGAACTTGTACAGCCAAGGTATTGATCCGCAATTGGACATCAGCATCGCCGACGACATCATCGCCACGGTCGAAGCCTGCACCAATATTAAAACCCATCCGCGCCACCCATGGTTGGGCGAATTGGTATACACCGCATTCTCTGGCAGCCATCAAGACGCCATCCGTAAATGTTTGGCCTTGCAAAGTGAAGACGAAGTTTGGGACGTGGCTTACTTGCCGATTGATCCACGCGATATCGGGCGCAATTACCAGTCGGTAATTCGGGTAAACAGCCAATCCGGTAAAGGCGGCGCCAGTTATATTGTTGAACAAGCGACAGGAGCCACCCTGCCACGTTGGATGCAAATTGAATTGGCACAGCACGTACAGGCGGCGACCGAAGAATATGGGCGTGAGCTGATGGCTAACGAAATTGTGGAGATATTTCACAATGCCTTTATGCCCAATACAGGGACCTTTGTACTGAATGATTATCGCTCTGAGCACGATGCCCAACAACATCGTATTTATGCCGCGTTAACTCAAAACAATGCTTCGGTCAGCATCGAAGGGATTGGTAGTGGCAGTATCAGCGCTTTTACCCAAGCGTTATCTAATGTTGCTGGTGGTGAAGTGCAAGTGGTGCAATTTGAAGAGCAAGCCATTGCCGAAGGCAGTGACTCTGCCGCCATGGCCTTTGTGCAAATCAGTTTGAATGGCCAACGTTACAGTGGTGTCGCCCAACATACCGATACCGTAACGGCTAGCCTCAATGCCATTATTAATGCCTTGAACAACGCTGCTCGTTAACCACAAAGCTGTATGGGCAAAGGTGAGTTGAGTATACTCTGTGCTAACTAGCTGCGGTGCTGCTGTACTTTAATATCTTAAATACAGGTATTTAATATACTGGCACCGCAAACACAGACTTGACTAGGCGTTATCCTTCTCGTGAGTAAACCAGCCAAAAAGAAAGACGATAAGGCGGGCTTAAAACCCGTCAAAATTCTTATCCCTGGTCGTGGAGTGCAAACCCTATCAGCTCGCGATGCGGTAACGATTTCCAAACGCGCCTTGGCGGCAGGAAATCATCAAGCCAGCATGGTCATTTCTTCGGATTTATTAAAACAAATTCCCGGTTTTCAAGAGGCTTGGCTATGTTTATTTGATGCCATTCACCGCTTGGGCGATATGGCCTTGCTTGCCACCGAAGCTGAGCGCTGCCTCGCAATTAAACCCCGTTTTGTGCCTGCTCTTGTCAGCCTTTCTGTTGCTAAACGCATGCAGCAACAACATGCCGATGCGTTAGCCTTAATTAATAAAGCCTTATCCCTAGACAGCAGTAATGCCGAGATATTGAATCACAAGGGTGTGGTACTGAAAGAAATGGGGCGTCATCAAGAATCTCTGGGGTGCTTTAATCGCTGTTTAACACTGCAACCAAACATGCCCAGCGTTATCTGGAATCGCGCCGATTTGGCGGGGGTTTTAGAGGAAGCGGAATATCAACGCTGCTTGGCACTAGCAAACAGCGCAAAACTATCTAACAGCCAACGCGCCAGTATTCATTACGCGCTGGCACGCAGTGATGAGGCTGCTAAAAATTACGCGGAACAATTTCAGCGAGTGTCTGAAGGTGCCGCGTTAAAACGACAAGACGTTCATTACAATCACAGCGACGAAATCGAACAAATACATGCCGTGGCTAAGTTCTTCCCTCACTTTGCTGCTCGTTCCGATGCACAAAATGACATTAAGTTTAAATCTACTAATTCAGACACTGATTCAGAAAATAGCAAAGAAATAACCCCGATTTTCATCTGTGGTTTACCGCGCAGTGGCACAACCCTCACCGAGCAAATTTTATCCAGCCATCCACAGATTACCGCTGGCGACGAACTGCTCGATCTGCCGTTGGCGTGTAGCCAACAATTACACAAAAAAAAGTTAAATATCCCTTTCCCCAAATGGGCAAGCGAGTTTTCTGAAAGTGATTGGCAAGCGGTCGGAAAAGAATATTTATCCTCGACTAAGCCGTTACAGATAACGCCCTATTTTACCGATAAAAATTTGCAAAATTACAAAGCCATTGGCGTTATTCAACAGGCGTTGCCGCAGGCAAAAATTATCATATGTCGCCGCAATCCGATGGATAATTTGTGGGGCTGTTTTAAGCAGTATTTTGCTGATGGTTTATTTTTTACTTATCACCAAGAAGA
>JARGOI010000151.1 GCA_029212275.1 Thalassolituus sp. | reverse complement strand
CGTCAGCGCGAGGTTGTTCGTCATAGTCGATAAGAAATTCAAATTCGCTGGTCAAACCATCGGCTGCGCCTAAGCCAATCGCATGAGAAATGGCGATAAAGTCTTGGGCCGTTTGAATGGGAATATCGCGGGTTGAGACGGGTTTACCGGTGTTCAGATGTTTCGCCATAAAATTGCGCAAGGCATGCTGATTTACCAAAAAGGCCTGATCAAGCACTTGCTGCACATAGATTTCGCGGCGGGCATCCAAGTCAAAGGCACCCTTACCATCGTCCAACGCAGCTTCAATCGTATTGCGCTGTCTGGGTGCGTGCATACGAATGCTGGCGGGATCAACCATGCGTATTTGTGGGACGGCCATCAATTCACCGGCACGATCAAGCAACGCATTTTGTTCTTTTTCGGGCATCTCGGCCAAGCGCTTACACACCGACAGCACATCATTGTGTTGTTGCGAGGCCAAATAGCTCATTTGGCGAATGATAATATCGGCACGTTTGGTAAAACTCTGCAAAGCACGACGCAGCGCTGGCAACATAATGTCGCTGGCATTACGCATACGCAGCTCTATGCCATCCAATAAGGTCCACAACACCGATTGCCCATCGTGGCCAAACTCGGGCAAGAGTTCACGTAAACGCCGTTCGGCCTTGGCTTTTTTGGCCACGTCTTGTTTACGAATTTGGCTGATTAAGCCTTGTATCTGGTCGCGATGCTTTTCGACGTTATCTGCGGACAAACGCACTGACAAGTCCGGCTGAAAGCGGTTTTCCATAAAATCGAAGAAGGCTTCACTGGCGCGTTGCACCAACAACTGATCTTCCATTTCTCGAACCAAATCGCGCTTACGCTCTTCTAGCTCGGAGATGACGTCGGTAAAGTCACTGATGATCCGCTCAGAATATTCATAAGCGTCGAGCAAATCGTAGATGTCGCCGCGCTCAGCGAAAGACTCCAAAGAATTGCGGGTGTTACGCGTATTGCGGTGACGAGTGCGCGTGACCGCGCTTGCATCACTGACAAAGGGTTCGGTAAAGGCACGACCAAAACGCGTAAAAGAATAGGTGCTTTGCAGGTTAGCTTCATCCACCTGCTTTTCTAACCAGCCGTGTTCAATCAACAGATTAAGCACCCAGCCGGCTTGTTCGCGGTGGTTACGAAAGCGGCTTTCGCCATTATCTTCAGTTGATTTGTCGACATCATCTTCATAACCGTCGGCCAACACAGGGGCTCGGACTAAGGCTTCCTGAAACACCTCAATCACGGTATCGCGTTGAATGGCTTGGCCATAATCGGCACTGCTGGAGCTGTAGAGACGCTGGTATAGTTCACGCAGGCATTCAGTCACCTGAGCCCGGTATTTACCTGTGAGCGGGCGAAAAAACTGCCCTCGTTCTTGTTCAAAAAACATACATTTCTGTCTGGCCGTCCAGCGATTTCAAACCCCGTAGATTACTGAAAGGTGACCGAATTGACCAGTCTAAACGTAGGCTTTTTTAGAATTGCGGAATATGGCAAATGAACGGCAAGCCGTCGCGCGATGATTACTGGCTGTTTGCAGCTTTGATGGAGTGTGTCGATAAAAAAAGCGCCCTAAAAGGACGCCTTCGAATACAACAAGCGCTGTTGTTTAAAAACTCGCCGCCAGCTCGCTGGCTTGTTTGATCGCGCGCTTTGCATCTAGCTCACCGGCAAACTCAGCACCACCAATCAAGTGGCTCTTGAAGGTTGGGTTATCTTTTAGTGCTTCAAACAACTCGTTAACCGATTCTTGGCCCGCACAGATCACCACATTATCAACGTCTAAGACGCGCAGATCAGTTTGCTCGCCTTTGGTGACGCTGATGTGCAGCCCTTCGTCGTCGATGCGGTCGTAATTGACCCCGCCAATCATTTCAACGTGTTTTAATTTCATTACCGCACGATGCACCCAACCGGTGGTTTTGTTTAGGCCCTTACCTAGCGCAGAAGCCTTGCGTTGCATCAGGTAAAGTTTGCGTGGCGACGGTTCCATGTCGCTTTTCACCAAACCGCCACGCTGAGTATTGGTAATATCCACACCCCACTCTTTCATCCAAGCGTCTTTATTAAGTGTGGTCGACTCACCTTCGTGCGATAGGTATTCACCGACGTCAAAGCCGATACCACCAGCCCCCATAATGGCAACACTTTTGCCCAAGTCTAGATTGTTGGCGAGCAAGTCTTGGTAAGACACGACTTTGGCATGATCGATACCTTCCATCTTCGGCATACGAGGCTTCACGCCGGTTGCCACAACCACATGCTCATAATCACCAGACGACAACTCGCCCGCAGTCACTTTATGGTTCAATTTAAGCGTAATGCCGTATTTTTTGATCATGGTATCAAAATAGCGAATGGTCTCACGGAACTCTTCTTTACCCGGGATTTTAGATGCGTAATTAAACTGACCGCCAATCTCACTGCGGGCTTCAAATATCGTTACCTTGTGTCCGCGTTCAGCGGCAACCACAGCACAAGCTAATCCGGCAGGACCGCCCCCCACCACCGCAATCTTGGCAGCATTGTTGGTTTTGCTATAAATCAGTTTGGTTTCGTGACAGGCACGCGGATTCACTAAACAGCTAGCACGTTTGTTCTCGAAAGTATGATCCAAACAGGCTTGGTTACAGGCGATGCAGGTATTGATTTCGTTGGTACGTCCGCTGGCGGCTTTATTCACCCACTCAGGATCTGCTAATAAAGGTCGGGCCATCGACACCATGTCCGCTTTGCCTGAGGCAATCACCTCTTCTGCGGTGTCGGGCATATTGATCCGGTTAGACGCAATCACAGGAATACTCACCGCTTCTTTTACCTTGGCGGTCGCATCGACAAAGGCAGCGCGAGGTACCGAGGTAACAATGGTCGGCACGCGAGCTTCGTGCCATCCAATACCGGTATTAATAATGGTGATACCGGCTTTTTCGAGCTCTTTAGCCAGTACAATCACCTCTTCCATCGTTGATGCATCGTCCACCAAATCCAGCATAGACAAGCGGAACATCAAAATAAAATCAGGGCCAACCGCTTTGCGTACCGCTTTCACCACATCCAATGGAAAACGCATGCGGTTTTCGTAAGAACCCCCAAATTCGTCATCACGCTTGTTGGTGCGCGCGTTCAGAATTTGCGTAATAAAGTAGCCTTCAGAACCCATGATTTCGATACCATCATAATTCGCTTTCTGCGCCAACTTGGCGGCACGGGCATAGTGTTCGATGGTTTTGTACATCTGCGCCGTCGACAACTCACGTGGTTTAAACGGAGTGATTGGCGATTTGATCGCCGAAGGGGCAACGTTAAACGGGGTGTATCCGTAACGGCCAGCATGCAGTACTTGCAGCAAAATCTTACTGCCAGCTTCGTGTACGGCTGAAGTCACTTTTTTATGAAAAGGCACTTGCCAGCCACTGATGAGCTTAGAACCAAACGGCAACAAATCACCTGCACGGTTAGGCGAAAAGCCACCTGTGACCATCAAACCGACACCGCCACGGGCGCGTTCGGCAAAATACGCTGCCAATTCGCTAAAGTGCCAAGGGCGATCTTCTAAGCCTGTATGCATAGAGCCCATCATGACGCGATTTTTTAAGGTAGTAAAACCAAGGTCTAAAGGAGCTAAAAGATGTGGGTATTGGGACATTTCAGATACTCGTTAAGCGTTCAGTGACACACAGTGTAACCGTGATTTGGATAAATAAAATAACTGAAACTAGCAATAAAATGACTTTGAATAACAAAAATATTATTTTTTTCAGTCATATTGAGTGTGCAAATTGCAATTTGGTCTAATCTTTAATTAATTACCATACTACCAAGAAGAGAACCCTATGTTTTTTAAGCAATCAAAGAAAGACGCTCGGGCTGAACAGAACTTACTAGAAGAGAAGAACTTCTCTAATACTTTACATCAACACCTACCTTTAGCGGAAATCACCCCCGAAGGGAAAGTGCTTTATGCCAGCGACAGTTATCTGGAGTTATTAGGCATGAAACAAGGTCAATTGGAAGGCACCAATATTCAAGACACCTTTCTTAAAGATGGCGCTAACTCAAACCAAAAGCCATGGTTATTTCACGAGCCGCAACATCGCGCCTTTGGTAAGTTCACTCGACGCCATCAAAATGGCTCAAAACTGTACATAAAGAGCCAATTTGTTCATGTCGAAAATCTTCAAGGGCAAGTCGATAAAATTGTCGAAATCGCTTATGACGTGACCGAACAGACCATCACTGCGCTCAAAAATCTAGACAACAAACGAGCCCTTGACCGCTCTACTGCCATTATTGAATTCGACACTCAGGGCAACATTCAAGAGGCTAACGCGAATTTTCTATCCGTCATGGGCTACCGTTTAGAAGAGCTTGTGGGTAAACATCATCGCATTTTTTGCGACAGTGAATTTCAAAATAGTCATGACTACAAAACACTTTGGAATAACTTAAACCGCGGTGAGTATGTCAAAGGTCGCATGAAGCGCATCCATAAAAATGGTGACATCATTTGGTTAGAGGCTTCTTATAATCCATTGATTGATGAGAGTGGCAAAGTTTATGGCGTGGTTAAATTTGCCACTGACATTACCGCATTAATCGAACAAAATTTGCGCGAATCCGAATCCGCACAAAGAGCCTTTGCGATTGCCTCAGAAACAGAACAAGCGGCTGCCGAAGGTGCCGATGTCGTGCAGAAAGCCTCTCATGGAATGGAAAAAATTACGTCAGCGGTGGGTGATGCGGCCCATGTCATTGCCGAACTGGGTAAACAATCTGAAGAAATTACTTCGATTGTTAACACCATTCGTGGCATTGCCGATCAAACTAACCTTTTAGCGTTGAACGCAGCCATCGAAGCGGCACGTGCTGGCGAACAAGGACGTGGGTTTGCAGTAGTTGCTGACGAAGTAAGACAATTAGCAGCTCGAACCAGTCGTTCTACCCAAGAAATTTCAGACATGATTGGCAAAATCCAAACGGGAACGTCCACTGCCATTGATAGCATGAATGAATGTCAAAAACAGGCAGAAAACAGCATGAGCCTAGCTCAAGAGGCAGGCGCAGTGATTGTTAAAGTAAGAGAAGGCACCCAAAACGCTGTGAGCGCAGTGAGTATCTTCTCGACAGCGCTTAAAAAATAGGCGCAATACGATTGTTGTAAGAGAATAAAAAACCGAGGATCAATCTTCGGTAATACTAATCTCAGGAATGGTGGTGTCGGATTGTCGAACCGCCAAAGTGGCCGCCATTTTCCGCGCCGTATTAATATACATTTGTGACACTTCTGAACTTGGATCAGCAACCACAACCGGCATTCCTTCATCGCTTTGTTCACGGATATACTTAGATAAAGGCAGAGAACCCAATACCTTTGTATGGTAACGATTAGCGAGATTATCCGCGCCATCTTGCCCAAAAATATGTTCTGCGTGGCCACAATTAGCACAGATATACATGCTCATATTTTCGATCATGCCAAGCACAGGGATGCTTACTTTGTTGAACATCTCAATACCCTTTCTCGCATCTGCCAAAGCAATGTCTTGCGGTGTGGTCACTATCACCGCACCACTGACAGGAAATTTTTGGCTCAAAGTCAGTTGGATATCTCCCGTACCTGGCGGCATATCAATAATCAAATAATCCAGCTCGCCCCACTGAGTTTGAGTGAGTATTTGCATCAATGCGCCAGACACCATCGGACCGCGCCAAACAAGCGGCGTGCTATCTGTTACCAGATAGGCCATCGACATGGTTTTAATCCCATGCGCTTCGATGGGAACAAACCATTTATTCTCAACCGTTTCTGGACGAGTCCCTTCTTCTACGCCGAGCATGATGCCCTGACTAGGACCATAAATGTCAGCGTCTAACAAACCCACTTTAGCGCCGTCAGCAGCCAAGGCTAACGCTAGGTTCACCGCCGTCGTAGACTTACCAACACCGCCCTTGCCCGAAGCAACAGCAATGATATTGTTAACATCAGCAATCGCTTCAATGCCATGTTGTGATTTATGTGAATTAATTTCCCAACCCACATTCACCGTGGCTTGATCACAGTCATCAATATTCTCGACCGCTATTTGCAATAATTGCGCTATACCCGTGGCTAGAGATTTGGCCGGATAAGGTAAAACAATATCGACCACCACAGAATTCTGAGTAATGTCGATGTGCTTAACACAATGAGAACTGATTAAGTCGGCTTCTAAAAAAGGGTCGGTATAACTTGCGAGCGCACTTTGAACCTGAAAAGTCGATAATTGAGACACTAACTTAC
>JARGOI010000150.1 GCA_029212275.1 Thalassolituus sp. | reverse complement strand
AAATTTCGACCTCAACTTTGATGTCTTTTCTTATATCGAGACTGTCTTTATTAGTGTTTTGACAGTCATCCCAGCGGTCTTTACCGCAGAAAATCTCGTTTTATTACTTTTTGGTGAGTAGAGTTTTTATAAAGCACTACTCTAATGCACATAAGATACCTAGGATCTCTTATTGAATAACTGTTTGCTCCCTCATTTTTATTTAATAGTGGATTAGTGCCTTTTGCAAGCTCGCCTAAAATTGATCCTATACCCATATTTGTTTCTGGTATTGTTAGTGGGAATTCTTTACGTATGAGTCCGTCTATAACTGACGAATCAAACTGATGGCTTCTTACTTTTGCAATACAAAATATAATTTGGTTTCTTCGAGCAACAGCAGTTTCCCGACTGTTTAGATGTCCTTCTACTACCTGATAGCTATGACGAAGGCCTTGGAGAAGCCAGTCTTTATCGGCTTTTTCTAGCAAGCTGGATTCATACTTCCAATCATTTTCTTCGATTGCGTATGCGAGGACTTCACAATACTCATGAACGCGCTGGGCAATACCAAGCGTAACTTCCCACACATGATCTGATATTTCTATTAAGGAGGAACCTATTGTTAGAATACTGAGTTGTTTAAACCCTTTTATTATTATTTCCATGACCTGACCTGATTCGAGTCCTGCCACCTTGTCTATTTCACTTATTCTATTTGAGACAGATTCAGAATTTTTTGTTTCTCTGAAATATTGTAAAACTCCATTTGGAATACCTACAATTAAGATATTTATATTGCAAGAAGCGTAGCGAGAATCATCTAGCAGGATAATAATATCCGCCAGCTCCCTCATTAGTTCTTCAGAACTAAAAATTGACTCTAAGTTATCTAAAACTATAATTTTCTTATTAGATGTGGCTTCAGCGAAAAGTTTGAAAGCTTCTAAAAGTGGTTCATCTTGAGCTATATCAAAATCATTAGTGTGTTTTAATCCACCTTTTGCAAAATAAGCATTAATCTCAGCTACTTTCTCTTCACTAAAACCTAGTTTTTTTATAGTGCCGGGCTCAATAAGTGAATTACATATTTCTTGAGTCACAGATTTAAGCCGTGATGCATTTGCACAATTTGCTACAACAAAAGGAATACCGTTTTCCTCCAAAACTTTTTTGTACAACCATGACTTTCCATTGCCACTGTCACCGAAAAGCAACGTATGAGAATTTCTTTTCATTGCCCGAATAAGTAACTTCTCATGAAGTGGTCGATCTACATACATTAATGAGTTTACTTCACTCATTCTCGGTGTAAAAACTTCTGTAATTTCTTTTCGTTCACTCATTTAATCTTTGATCCCTATTTTTTTGTGCATTATTCGCGAGCAACTTATGCCTAAGTCAGCGACGCGTTAGTGGTCGGCTGGATTTACTTGTTAGAACTAGTCGCCGCCTGAACTACAGGCTTACTCAGTATTTCAATCATTGACCTACCAGATACTGCAGACGATTCACCCCCCGTCGTATAGCCAGTGGATTGAGGGTTGTAAATACAGCTTGCTGCTTGAATTAAGATGGCTTCTCTGCTCCCGGGATCATCTGAGGCATCCACCATTGCTTTATAAGTCATCAGTGCATTCTGACGATGCTTATTAATAATTGAATTGTGCTTGTGGTTTAAATAGTTTTTAGCACAAAGAATCAGAAGATAAGTAAGAACGCCGAATATCAGTAGTTTGCTTGACACTAACTGGACTGTTTCAAATGTATTTGCAGGGGCTATCCAAGACCATTTATGAAGGAAAATAGAGCCCACGGCGAAAAACATTAGCAAAACTGAAACCCAAATCGTTCTCATCTCCCATTTATCTGCATCTGTATTATGGCTCGATGATTCTGTCTGGAAATATATTGCCTGTTGCGTAACACCTTGTTCTGCCGCTGTCTCACGTATGTCTTTTAAAATTTCCTCACCAGCTTCTTTTTGCTGCTCTAAACTTCTTTGAATATTATTCGCTTCGTCTTTGATTTGCTGGAACGTGGAGCGAGCGTCGGCGTCTAAGCGTTGAAAATCTGCTGAGCGGTGCAGGGAATATGAGATGTGAGGGCTTAGCTGAGTAAAAGCAGGATCGTAAGCATCTACCAGTTGTTTAATATAAGAATCCCTTACTGATGCGGGGGTTTGCTGACTCGATGTATCGAACTCTAATATTTGACCAAATTTTTGGTAATCCGCATCACATTGGGCTTTTATCTTATTCAAAATAGCTACGGGAAAATCTTCCAGTGCTGTGGTTGACAATCTCCTGTAAAGAGAAATAAGCCTTCTAGCTGGGGCAACTGCATTTTCGAAATTAAGTGAACTACCCAGCTCATCAATCCTAGGAAGTAAATCAACGTCAAACTCTTGGATCCTAAGCAGGCTATCAGTCGCTTGATCAATCACTGTTGGCTCTTGTTTTTCTGACATTCTAAATCCCTCTGATTTTCATCGATTTTTTTCCGTTCTAACGCTACCATCACCCGTAACTGACCAGAGTGCATTTTTGCTAAATTGGCGCACACGCCAAGTATAAAAGGCGCGTCGTGAAGGCATCGGGTGGATGGTTTTGTTAAGGCTCTACCTGCGAGTTATTGAGGTTCACTGCAAACACAGGCTTTACCATTTTATTGACTGAAAATTTCTTATATATCCAACCTACATCCGTGGAAAACTGAGGAAACACTTTAAATAGCTCCTCCATTTCATTTTTAGATGAGTATTTAAGTTCATCTTTATCTGAATACGGCAAAATAAATAAAAATTTATAATAGCCTACTCTTAACTCACATAACACATGCGGTGAACTTAATGAATCGTCAACTCTATTTATGATAATAATCTTTGGCTCACTCTCATATCCCGCAGGACTAATTAGCATCCCTACAAGAGGAAGATCTACTCCGGCCTCATACTTATCCATCAGCCATTTCAAAGTCCTTTGAAGTGAAGGCAACTCATTAACATCAATAACTGAGAGGGCCATTTTACACAACGACTTATAAAAATAGTTCTCGTTGAAATACTCGTTGGACTTCAACTTTATTTGTACATTCCCATGTTCATCTTCAATGATGTCTTCAGAATAAACTTGTGCAACACCATTGGAATGAAACGCATAACCATTTTGATAGGAGATCCTTGGGTAACCTTCTTTTGATTTGACTCCATCAATGACCCGGTAGATATTAAAGTACTCTACTAGTGACTTCTCATATGTAACTCCAAAAAACTCATTGCAAGCGTCACACTCTTCATTACATATGATGTTTTTATTTCCTATACTCTCAGGTATCGCATGAGCTTTCTTCTTAAACTTTGCCCCTGTCTGTGAAGTTCCTCCGCAAAATCTACACTTACGGTCTTGCCTTCTTGATGGCCCAATTTTAGTTTTGACATCTACTCTAGGGCTGAAGAAATTGTAGCCTTGAATCTGCAGCCTAAACTTTCCAATGTCATCACTAAAAAAATCATCTCCAATGTCATCACTAGAAAAATCATCTCCAGTACTTTTTCTATTTGGGAGGTTGCTTTCTAAAACTGCAGCCTCAACCCTTAGTCTATCTATTGTTGAGACTGGTTTGACTGGTAGGAGAGCAAAACCTTCGCCACAATTCATATGAGATATTTTTGCATTAAGCTGATTAATTTGTGGCACTATCTGGCGATACTTATTGGTATAAAGCCGAAGCTCTTCTTTCATTTTCATTGTCACATAATGAATATTACTATCATCATAAACAAACCAATTTCCCTCAATTTCGAAGAAGATAGAGTGAAGCTCATAAAGAGCTGCTGAGCTTTCTTTGTTATGCGCTTCAACCGATAGCTCAAAACTGCCACTCAAAGTATGAAAATAGTACTGTAATTTATTATTCTTCATAATTAGTTACTACTGAATGGATAAACTTAAGCCTTAACAGTTTCTTCATAAGCATGCGCACTTCCACGTTTCGCTTCCCTTGACTCATTTCAGTCTATCCATCTGTTTTACATAAAAAAAGCGCCCTTTGCGACACTTTTTTTATGCGTGCAAACGCGCATTCGCATTTACACACCATGCAATCTTTACAATTGGCACACTATCACATTTCAGTTTTATCTAATCATCTGATTAATAACATGTTTTCAGCAAACTAAGATGCAAAACGCGCAACGCCAAATTGCATTAAGCGTGTAAACGCGCATTGATTCTAGCCAATCCTCAGATATACTGTTCATCCATACAGTATTGGTATTGTTATGTCTGTCATCATTTTAGGTTCGTCTTTTGATCATATCGCCAATCACTTTGCCGAGGCGCATTGTCGGGTTGCCATTCCGCTGTTTCAGGATCGGGTGGCTGCGGGGTTTCCGTCTCCGGCGCAGGATTACATTGAACGCACTCTGGATTTAAACGAGTTGTGTATTAAGCATCCTGCGGCGACGTTTTTTGTACGTGTGGATGGGGATTCGATGATCAATGCGGGGATTTTTTCGGGGGATATTTTGGTGGTTGATCGGGCCTTGGAGGCGCGCCACAAGGATATTGTCATCGCGAATATCGACGATGAGTACACGGTCAAAGAGCTGAGCCGCCAACCTTTGGGTTTATTGGCACACAACCCAGCGTTTGCGCCTATTTGGCTGCAAGAAGGTCAGTCGTTAGAGATCTTTGGTGTGGTCACCAATGTGGTGCGCGAGGTGCGTCGTCAGTGACGGTGTTTGCCCTAGTCGATTGCAATAATTTTTACGCCAGTTGCGAGCGCTTGTTTCGGCCGGATTTGGTCGGGCAACCGATTGTGGTGTTGTCGAACAATGATGGTTGTATTGTTGCGCGCAGTGCCGAAGCGAAAGCGCTGAACATTAATATGGCAGTGCCGGTGCATCAAATACAAGATACGTTAGCGCAGCATGGCGTGCGGATTTTTTCTTCTAATTATGCGTTGTACGGCGATTTATCCAATCGGGTGATGCACACGCTAGAGGCCTTAGCGCCGGTGGCGGAGGTGTATTCCATTGATGAGGCGTTTCTGGATTTAACCGGCGTGGACAATGTGCAAGCACTCACAGAATTTGGCTATGAAGTACGCAATACCGTGCAGCAACACGTTGGCATTACGGTAAGCGTGGGCATTGCGCCCTCCAAGACGTTGGCGAAGTTGGCCAATCATGCGGCGAAAAAATATAAAGCTACTCAGGGGGTGGTTGATTTAACCGATCCAACACGCCAAGAAAAGTTATTACGCTTGGTGCAGGTTGGAGATGTGTGGGGTGTAGGTCGGCGTTTACGGCGGCGCTTAAACGATCTCGATATTGTGACGGCGTGGGATTTGGCCAAGCAGTCTCCTAGAGACATCGGCAGTCGCTTTTCGGTGGTGTTAGAGCGCACCGTGCGCGAGCTTAACGGTGAGTCTTGTCTCGACTTAGACGATGTTCCGGCGACCAAACAACAAATTATTTGCAGCCGCAGTTTTGGCCAGCGTATTACTCGGCAACAAGAAATGCGCGAAGCGATTGGCAGTTATACCGCACGCGGTGCCGAGAAGTTACGGCAAGAGCGTCAGCGTTGCCGTAGCATTACGGTTTTTATTCGTACTGGCGTATTTAATAGCAACGACCCGCAATACGCTAACAGCGCGACCCTACCGTTAGAGTATCCAACGGACGATACACGCACCTTATTGACCGCAGCGAATAGTTTGTTAAATCGGTTATGGAAAGATGGCTTTCGCTATGCCAAAGGCGGGATTGTATTAAATGATTTTTACGATCACGGCGTATACCAACCGGATTTTTTTGCCAAAACGAAGTTTGATCCTAAAAGCCCTGAATTGATGGCGCTGATGGATTCGTTAAACAAGAAACATCCAAAGTCGCTGTTGTTTGCGCGCCAAGGATTACAACACGCGTGGGCCATGAAGCGTGACTACTTATCTCCGGCTTATACAACCCATTGGTCGGCGTTGCCGAGGGTGCGTTAATTATTCTATGTTGTATGAAATATGAACTTTTATAGAGCAGCGATGACCCACCATCATCTTGTCACAACTTCGTATCATTACTGCAATACAAGCCTATTAATGTGATTGGACGATTAATGTTAAATCGCAACTAAAATCCGATTTATCTTACGTAAAACATTGGAGGTTCTATGCAAGTCCGTCCCCGTGCTCATACCCGCACTCATATCATCGCCCTTCTGGTGACATTGGTTTTCAGCCAATTCACATTTGCCGATTTTTCTCATAACAATGGCCCAGCCTTTGGTAAACGCATTGGTCAGTACTTCTCGGAGGTACAA
>JARGOI010000149.1 GCA_029212275.1 Thalassolituus sp. | reverse complement strand
TCCCTCTCCTTTAGCATGATTCAAATTCCTTCTGGATTTATTAAGTGCGACTAACGCCTACCATTATGGGGCATCCCATACAGGCTTTGTTAAAAGATCTCATTTAGAAACCCTCAATATAAACTTTGAAATGGTTTTAGATTTCAAAATTATAAATATGGAAGCAATAACTTCTAAAATTGAAATAACTAAATTTGCTTTATCTTCACCCCTCATAATTAAAGGAGCATCACTTAAAGCACTTTGTGAACTCATATGCAGAAAATAAAGCCAAAACATAGAATCAACTATTGCGTAATAAAGTGTATATAAACCTATGCCTATTAATATTATGACCAGCCAGCTCCCTTGAGATAAAGGGACCACATCACGATCCATTTCTGGTTTTAAAATAGAATTAGAGACGAATAAAGGGAAATTCCATAATAAGACTGAAAATAGGATTGGGATTATTGAGGCAGCTATTGCAAAAAATGGAGACACTATCATTCCATTAATTGTTCCAGACGCGATCAATTCTAATATAGGCAGCAGTTGCCTTAAACCATAGATAAATAGCATTATTGCGAATAATCTCACTGCAATAGCTAAATAATGACTAGATTTCATTTCAAATTCCTTTTAACGCCCACAACAGCGGGCTATTTGAGCGCAGCGAAAATTGATCCGCTGCTTGTACTTGTTAACAGTTACCAATCTAGGACCAATGGCACCTTATTTGCGCTAGATACAGAATCCGATTCTCCCATATGCCGATATATCATATTTTTATCTGGTATTGGTATCTTTTCCCACAATGATGGCCTAACACAAACATCTTCGGATTCACAAAATATGTATGTATTGATCACATTAGATATGTCTTCTTGATTAATATCTATTCTGGAGTATTCACCACATAGATCTGCGAACTCGGCAAACCAAACAAACGCAACGATAGTTTTACTTTCATCTGGTACAACACTAAAAGATATAAATGGTTGAGGCTTTTCGAAGTTTTCAGCCATCCAACTTGGATGGTCCTCTCTCAGAGGTGAAAAACAAGTGGTTGAAGATACTCCTATATTTTTTTCAATTTCGAACGAATTATACTGAATTTTTGACCAGTTTTTTGACTCGTATATATCAAATAGCAATGACAAATAGTAAGGGGCGTCTTTTTCTAGAAAAACCTTGATTCCGTAGCCAGAAGCTTCATAATTTTTTCTTCCTTCATAGGAGAATAAATGTTCAACCTGAGATAATATATCTTTCTGTCTGTCATACATATCTCGCTTGCTTGCATATTCATAGCTTACAGCTCGAAGCAGAAGTAAAAAATTGTGTTCAGGATTGTCGATATCCAAGTTTCCATTTTCAATTGGAGAAAATATACTTGTATCATGAGCATTACAATAGCCTTTGTATCTACTGGCCTCACCAATAGTTTGTTTTGAAAGAAGGTCGTTCATTCCTGCATTAAACATTTGGTACATATTCTTTCGCATTGCATACACTGAAGAGTCTTCAGCTATCGAGGATAGTTGTCCTTTCTTTTGTTGGGAGTGTGATTTTATGGAGTCAAGCTTGCAATTTGGATGAATGCATTTGTATTTCCGACGATTTGACCTCTTCTGAGCTTTGCCTAGACCAGCCATAATCAACTTCTTTCTTTGAGATTCTCTCATATCTCTCTCACTCTACGATCAAAGAAGACTCTTAACGTTTACAGCACGGGCGAGTGAAACGAGTCCAGCACGCAGTGCGATTGTGCCTGTTTTTGTTATGCATTTTCTTTGTGATAGACATATTTTTCGTAACGCTCAGAATAAAATAACTCTAATGTTAGGTCAGCCTCAAATAACTCCGACCATACTTCATAGCCATCAATCAGTTGCTCGCCATCTTGTTTGTATCCTATCTGTTCTGGATGAAGGATAAATTCATTTTCTTTAGCGTACATCTCAGATTCTACTGCTGCTTTGGCATGAGCATCATCAAAGTCTTTAGCCTCGAATACGACTACTCGTTCCTCGAAGATATTGACGCCATTTTTATTCACACCAAAGTGGTAGATACTTCGGATTGCTATCCATTCCATTTGAGCCTACTTATAATGATGCATAACGCCTCAAACACCGGCTTGGTGAAGTTGGCGGCTTTTTTGCGCAAGCGAAAAAGGTGACAGCTTTACCAAGTCCGCGTGCTTTGACTTGTTAACCATAGTGCCTAACCTCGGTTATTAGAACATAAGAATGCATGTTTCCTTGAGGAATGCGATAAACGCCTTTGGCGCCCAAACACTTGCAGGCCATAGCTGCAATTTCCCAAGCCATATTTTCATCGCACTCAACTGAAGGGTTATCAAAGACCTCATAACCCGTGACCTCATAAAGCTTTTTGACCGCAGCGCTATGCTCACGAACAACATCTGGCAAATTACGATTGGACCAGAACCAGACCAAGCTCTCTTTTTCTGGAATATGAGATGCGACTGGCAGAATGGATGCCTCTACAACTGGTTTTTCCTTATCAAAGAACATTAACGACTGCTTTTCGTACTCAACCACAAAGTTGTCGTGACTGCCAAAGCCAAACTCTTCAACCAGTACTTGATACTTTTGATCAAGCTCATCGCATGCGTCTTCTAGATATTTATCGAACTCTTCGTCAGTCATAGTTTCATATGGTTAACGCCCGGCCTTTGGGCGCGCGCTTTTTGCGCGTCCCGCCACGCTTTTCAGTGGCCTCAACGGCCGCTTGTTAGAGATTTCCATCTCTGAGCCTCCCAAAAAGCATAAGCCTACTAACCAGAAAAGCCGGGAGTATAGGCCCCAGTATAGCGAGAAGAAGCGTTCCCACTCCATTGATAATGCTAGAGATTTCGATCCCAGTTAGAAACCAGTAGTAAACCCAAAGTATCTCCGCGCCTAGCAACAGGATAGTAATCAACTTCACGAATGAATTAGTCTCGATCACTTCTTTAGGGCTTGGCCCATAGCTCTCAATCTCTTTAAGAAAATTATAATTACAAATCGCATAAATTATGACTGGAATGAATGCTAATCGAACTAATAAAGGATCATCCTGAAAATAAACCACAACAGCAATTAACAATGCCATTATAGAACTACTTTGAATGTACTTCCTTTGCATTCGATTCATAGAGATCTCTAACGCCGCAATAAGCGGTGGTTTTTAAGTTGCACTTTTGCCATAAAATGAAGCGTAGCGGAATGGTAAAAGTGCAACTTAAAAACCATCCGTTTGATTGCTTTGTTAAGCTTTATTTGCCTCTTGATATGCTTTTTCAATTTCTTCAATTGTGCTCATAACATAGCTTTGCTCAACGGTTCTATAAATTTTATTACCCGTAATTCCTACCTTTGCTTTTTCACAAATACTTGTAATGTCGGAACCTGACTCCTTTGCTTCACAGAGTACAGCGACTAAAGCTTGAGATAAGGATATTTCTTTGATGCTCATAATTTTTCCTTTTGAAAAATGAATTGGTGGGGCGCGGGGGAATTGAACCCCCGTGGCGCGCTCCTAGGTAAATTACAGCTTGTTATTTCAGTCTGTGACTCGCTCGAAATAGAACCTACCGACCAGGTACCCCAGTAACGCCGCGATTCCACCTTTTACGTTCTTCATAATATTGCTATTACTATTGCTCTTCATTTTTACATTCTCCTTTACCAAAGTTACCAATGGGGAAGTTGTCAGTTCAATTTCGAGCGACACATCAACTTCAATACTTACTGTAATCCATAACCCTAAGTCTTAAATTTCTACAATATTGATTCTTGGTGAGCTTAACGCCAGTGGTAATGGGCGGCAACGGAGCGCAGCGTAGTTGGCGTCCCGTTGACCACCTTGTTAGGCATTTTCGTCGTGCTCCTCGGCATCTAGCTCTTCCGCCAAGCTCTGATAGCTATTCGGATAAAGGCAAACGCTGACTATTTCCCTTATCTCAGATTCGTCCTCAGGAACGGAGCGCTCCAGACTTTGGAGAATGCCATTGTGAAGCACAACATTGGTTTTCCGGGGCTGCTTGTCTCGCTTGTGCCAAACTTCAGCCAAACAAAAGTCATCGGACATGTAAGGCATTTCAGGGACGCTCGACGCTTTGCTGTAGTAGGCCATTACGAGCTTTCCTGGATGCTGCCTTTGCACCAGATTCACAGCGCCACGCTGCTTAGAAAAAATCTCGCGCTCCGACTCTGGTAGCTTAGCTTCTACGGCATCTAGGATGGTATTTTCCCCCGCGTTGAAGCTTCGAGAGCCACCATAAAAAACAGCATTAAAAAGGTCCGCGATTTTGCCCACAGCTCTGCACCTCCTTATGCCTAACGCTTTTGTCATTTGCGTTTTGGTTGAAGTGGAGTTTTGGGGTACGGTGGCGCAGCCAACCCAAAACGGAGCGTAGGCCAAAACGTCAAATGGACAAACTTGTTATACGTGCACATCGTTTAATATTTCGGTTGAATAGGCGTATGGTTTAACCCTATATCAACCACCTCCTCGACTGTTGGCTTATATTTAGAAAGGTCCGTTTTTCTAGCATTATATCTTTCAGGGTAGAAGAATATATTAGCCACATCAGGATGACTAAATTGCCGATTAAACTCCTCATACAATCGATCGCCTTCCTCTTCAGTTTCCGCTGAGAGGAACCTATTAGCCAATTCGATTAATTCCTGTCTAGTGAGCTTTCCTGTATTCATATCTTTGTCGTATAACGCCGCGTTAACTGGTGAAGTGATGTTGGCGGCTTTGCTGCGTTTCTTTGCAGCAAAGGTGACAATATTACTGAATCCATTTGAACGCCTTGTTAGCTGTTTATTTAGAATATTTAGCTCTCAATCTATTATGCCTGTGCTTAAAAATAGCTTTGTATATTGGCATAAACAGATTACCTAAAATACCCAGTTTACTTTTATAAATTATTACGTCTTTTATTACTGAGTCAGAACCTACACTTTTAATTAAGCGTTCATGTGACCACAGTGAATTCATTAAACTTTTAGAGCTTTCTTTAAAACCGAAACTATCAATCGTTTTGAAATTAAAGTAATGGCGATCAATAGGAATTAAACCTAAGAATAAAATATTGCTACTAAATAAATTTTGATTAGTTGGCCACTCAGTGATTGATTTTGATTGCCAAATATCAGGAGCTGACATTTTTAAAAATGGCCCAAGTTCATAATTTACACCTGACATATTTAAAGTGTCATGAGCTAATTCACTTGAATTTACGGGTAACTGAATTTCCATTTCAAAACTAGGCATATGTTCCTTAATTTCAGCTAACGCCCGCCACAACCGCATTTATGGAGTGGCTTTGTTTGTGTTATAAGCGCAGCGTACACAAACGAAGACACGGGATAAATGTCGGATTGCTGGCGCTTGTTATGGCTTTTTCCTTTCGAGGTTATCCAACATAAGTTCAGCAATTGCACCAATAAACTCAACTGCCGCTTTTGCTTCCGCGGCCCGTAAATCCGGCACCCATGGGCGGCCATGTCCAGTTCCTTGTTTGTTTCTAAGGTTATTAATTGAGCAAGCCGTTTCATAGAGTGAACGCTCTAATCTACAACGCTGATGCTCGCCTTGGACAGGCGCTTGCTCTGGCGTGGCCATTTCAAGCGCAACAAATGCTTGTCCGAGAAGGCTTGGAAAGTTCGCAGTGGATGGATAACTGCCCCATAGCTCTTGTATGACGTGAGCTGCCACTGCCTCCATTAAGTCTTTGCTTGTTCCTACTACAAGTGCCGCATCTTCGATGCCTTTTTTTGCTCGGTTTACATAACCACGCAGAGCCTGAGTAAGATTACGACCCGAGAGACTATTGAGCGCCACAGGTGACATTGACCCGTCTTCGCCCAAGACAATTCCTTCCGAGCTTAGAGCAGCTGTTAAATCAGCAATCGCGTCAGCTCCAACAAAGTTAGGTGACGAATCTCGAAACCCTCCACAGCCCTTAACGGAAGCAATTATTCCAGCAGCTAATTTCTCTGCTTTAGCTATGTCATTCTCTATTGCCCAATTTAGGACTGTACGAAGCCTCTTGGCTTTGCCAACAGGAGAACCGTCTTTATTTGGGTCAGCATTAATCAATCCAGCCCTATTAAGCTGGAACTCAATATCCGAATGACTGGGATCTCGTCTATCTTTTTGCGCATCATCAACGAGGCGGGCCAAAGAATAAATGATTGTGTCGTTTACAGGGACTCTATCCATTGCATCCTATCTTCGATTCTGGGCAGGGCCATAACGCCAACAGCAAGCGCGCCGCTTTTTGGCGTCGCCTTGGCTGTTTTTGTT
>JARGOI010000148.1 GCA_029212275.1 Thalassolituus sp. | reverse complement strand
ATGCTGGTGGTGTTTCCACTGAAAGGCTTGGACGTGAGCCTGCAAACATGGATTGGCGGTTTAATCTTTAATGGCGCTTGGGGGTTGGGTGTGGCTGTGTTTATGCGTTTAATGACCATGAAGCGCGTCGCATAGTGTTTGTTCTCTTCTTTGGGTTTTAGCAGATCGGTCAAGGATTGATGATGATTCTTTTTTAAGAGGTTATCATCAGCAATCCTTTGCTTACTGACCTTAATCCTCATGCAAAAAAAGACCTCTAAAAAGTTATTTTCTTTTCTTGTGATAGCCATAGCTGCGGCCATTGGCTTATACGAGCAATACGGTACCAATAATCACCCCGATCTCACTGCCGATAACAATCAGCATAGCACTGCAATTTCGACTAAGCAGACTGATGCGATCATTGAAAAAGCGTTTAACAACCAACAAAGTGATCTGCAGGTCATGGGGCAGGGGCGTGTCGTCAAAGTACTGAGAGACGATAACGAAGGCAGTCGTCATCAAAAATTCTTACTGCAACTCAATAACGGCATAACTTTGTTGTTTGCCCACAATATAGATCTAGCGCCGCGCGTCAGCAATTTGCGCGAAGGCGATATCATTTCGTTTTATGGCGAGTATGAATGGAGTCAGAAGGGTGGTGTGGTGCATTGGACGCATCATAACCCTGGCGGACGACATATCGATGGTTGGCTAGAGCGTGATGGTCAGCGCTTTGATTGAGATTGTTGCAATCATGCTCTCTTGGATCGAACTTTTGCTGTTGCCTTTGGTCGTATTTCTATAATTTTCTGATTAACCATATCCATTTTTTTATTCAGCGACCTATTAGCTGCACATAGCGGCACAGATTTTAACCGCATAGATTTTTAGAAGAGGAGACAGCATCTTATGTCCACGAAGAAATTATCACCAGTAGAAATTGCCGATGCCTTAGATCAACTTAATCGCGGTGTTGGTGCGCCATGGCAATTGAACGACGACCACATCAGCAAAGAGTTTAAATTCAGTGATTTCACCGCTGCGTTCAGTTTTATGACGCGTTGTGCATTTGCTGCCGACAAAGCCGATCATCACCCAGAATGGACTAACGTTTATAACAAAGTATCAGTAACATTCACTACCCACGACGTGGGTGGCTTAACCGAAAAAGATTTTGATGTTGCCGGTACCTTTAACAAATTTGCTGACAGTTGATTATTCACGACGAGCAAGCTACGAACAAGTTACGGTTTTGATGCGCATTCAGTGATCACATTTCTTAACAAAAAATTTTACTCAAATTGAGTGCTGAATGTCTGAAAAGGCGTAAACTGTTACAGAAGAACCGTCTTTTATGAAGTTTTGTAGGGTTCGTTTCGGACTTAGACATTTACAAACATTGAATCCGAATGTTTGAACCTTTATAGATGCAACCTGATGGTTTCAATTTGAAAACTTAAAAGGGTTGCATAAGGTTGGTAAGATTTGCGAAGCTTGAAAAAAATACAAAGCTTGAAAGAGACACAAGTTAAGTAACAATATAAACGCCAAGAAACAGTAGAACGAAAGTTAAAAACAACAATAACGATCTATTATTACGAACAAGCGAGGTGAGTCTATAATGCTAAGATTTATACTCTCTTTCGGCTTGCTATTGTCGCTTGTCAGTCATGCAACTGAAAGCGCCACCTTTGATCGTGTCAATTCTGCTTCTGCTTCTGCTCTTGCTTCTTTGCAGAGTCTTCAGTCTGACAAGAATTTAGTACCTCATTCTCATGCTATAGCCCTCAGTACATCGTATTCCAATAACTATCCATCGCAAAAGAAATCAGCGCTTATTAATACCCAAACCGCTGAAGAATTTACGCTTCCTGTTTTTATCTACAACAGCAAACACTTTCAAAGTGCTCGCTCCGTCGAGCACTCAACAACATCGTTTTACCTAACGCAATTCGAACATTTCAAAATTCGTGCTCCGCCTTCCTTTCCTCTTTGATTTTTTTCTTTAACACAGAAATAGCGTAATTAAAGAGTTTAGAAATTGTTTGTTTTGAAAATTTCTAAATAAAATGAAAGAAGTCACTGTACCAAGAAGTACAGTAGGAGTTTGTTATGACTAAATTAAAACTTTATCCCGTTTTTAATGTTGACGAATTAGTGTATCCAGAGTTTGCACGAGACCTAACAGTGGAATCTAACGCAGCTTTCTTTTTTACTGATTTCAAAAATACCGCCCCATTGGTGATTGATTATCGCGTTTCGGCTGTCGATGCGCTGAATACGATGATCAAAACACACGTACGCATGAACATTGTGGTTGATGAGTCAGGGAACTTTCTCGGGATCGTTACCGCGAATGATCTCACTGAACAAAACATCATTAAACACAGCCAAGATCGTTCACTACTTCGTGAAGAATTAGATGTTACAGATATGATGGCACGTAAAAAAGATCTGTTGGCTCTGAATATTGAGCAAGTACAAAAGTGCAGTATTGGTGATGTTGTCAGTTTCTTAAAAGACAATGCTCAGCAACATTGCTTAGTGGTTGATGAAACAACGCATCAGATACGAGGCGTCTTTTCTGCCAGCGATATTTCTCGAAAACTGAAATTGGATATTAATATTCATGAGAAATCGAGCTTTTATCGCGTGTTCGCTGCTGTTTCATAACCTCACTTTTAATGTAATTTTTCTATTCAATAACACAAGCCGACGCGCTGGCCGACGAATTCTTCGTCGGCGAGTGCCTGTCGGTTTTTCTCATTTTACTGTGTGTCTTTTCTTATAGTTATCCCTTATAACCACCGGTAATTTGCGCCATAAGCCGATCATACGCACTTGTCAGTTTCAAGGTCGAATCGTTATTGAATATACGGTGCTTTGCAAACACCTTATTTATGTCAGAATAACACCCAGCATTTAATTGAATGACCTGTTAAATTCATAGGTTAGATACCCAAACACATCACCCAGCATAACGAATATAAAAAGAGGGCAACGCATGAGTAAGCAATGGGCTTTCTGCTCGATTACCGAGCTAGCAACCGCATTATCAGAGAAAGAAGTTAGTAGTCGTGGATTAGTCGAATATTTCCAAGATCGAATATCGACACTGAACCCTGCATTGAATGCGGTCGTCAGTCACAATTTCGACGCAGCGCTTGCGCGTGCCGATGAGGCTGATGCAGCGATGGCCCGCGGAGAATCTTGGGGACCGTTGCATGGTATACCCATGACGGTAAAAGATACTTTCGAAGTCGTGGGTATGCCTTGTACCGCCGGTGCTTCCATTTTGGCGAAGCACAAACCTACCACTAACGCCGTGACTGTTCAGCGCTTGCTTGATGCCGGTGCCATTATTTATGGCAAAACCAATGTGCCTAAGTTTGCTAGCGACATTCAAACGTACAATAAGGTGTATGGACAAACCAATAACCCTTGGGATGTCACGCGTACACCGGGTGGCTCTTCTGGTGGTGCTGCAGCTTCGTTGGCCGCAGGATTTTCGCCGATAGAGTTAGGTTCCGATTTGGCGGGTTCAATTCGTACCCCTTGTCACTTTTGTGGAGTATTTGGCCACAAACCTTCCGCGGGGCTGGTTCCATTTCGCGGACACATTCCTGGTATGCCTGGCACACAAGCTGAGCCTGACATGGCGGTCGTGGGGCCAATGGCGCGAACGGCAGGTGATCTTGAATTAATGATGGACCTTTTGGCCGATGCCGGTCCTTTGCAGGCGGATGGTTGGTCTTTTCAGCTTCCTGCTACTAAAACGCGCAGCAAAAGCGATTGGAAGGTGTTGTTGTGGTTGGATGATCCCTTGTGCTCGGTTGATGCCAGCCTGAAAGATGTTTATATGGCGATGACGGAATCACTCGAACAAGCTGGTGTTAAGGTAACAATCGGCGCTCCTAAAAACGTTAGCTTGATGTCTTTTTTCCCAACCTACATGAGCATGTTAGGGGCTGTACTCAGTGCCAGTATTCCATTGTCTGCACGCTTGGCGTCGGGTTTATTGGGACGCATTGTCGGGCCTTTGAGAAAGTTGCTGGGTGTTGGTGTTGGCAGCGATGAGTTTTTGAAAGGGATGGCGCAAAGTCATTCGCACTGGTTGCGAAATAATGAATATCGATTCCGCTTACGTAATAAATTTGTCACTGTGTTTGAGCAATATGACGTTGTACTGACGCCCGTGGCGATGCTAGCAGCGCTCAAGCATTTAAATGACAAACCTGTGCCCAAGCGTAAATTACTAGTGAATGACGAGTCTCGTGCTTACACAGACATGTTTATGTGGATTGCGTCAGCGTCATTGACGGGTCTTCCTGCGACTTCGGCCCCGGTTGGTTTAACCAAAGAAGGCTTACCCGTCGGTATTCAAATAATTGGCGACTTTGGTCGAGACCGAGACACCATTCAGTTTGCTGGCGTATTAGAAGAAGTTCTTGGAGGATTTAGTGCACCGCCCAATTTTTGAGATATCTAGTTTTGAATTGTGTCGGTTTTCGCTAACAAAACAATATCGAAAAATGCAATGACTTGGCTCTCTGATTTCACTTGGCTCTCTAATTTCACTTGGCTACCCGATTTAACCTTGCTGGACAGCGTCATTTTGCTGATCAGCAGTTTTCTTGGGTCATTGCTAACCGCCGCGCTGGGTGTAGGTGGCGGTGCGTTTCTGATCGCGGTTATGGCCAGTATTGTGCCGCCCTTGGCGTTAATTCCTGCGCATGGCGTGGTGCAAATCGGTTCTAATGGCGCACGTGCTTGGCTGTCGCGCTCGCATTTTAATTCCACCATTTTTTATGCGTTTTCTTTGGGAGCGATACTGGCCGCCGTGGCGTCTGTTTTTTTAATGGGGCTGTTTGATGTCAGTTGGATTCCCATTGGCGTTGCACTGTTTATTTTGTGGCTTAGTTGGGCACCTGTGCCAGAAAGTACGCGCCCACGTTCACGCGGTTTTTTATTCACCGGCGGGGCGGTGACCACCTTAGCGACCATGGTATTTGGTGCGACAGGGCCTTTAGTTTCGGCTTGGTTGGGACGTGCGAATAGTGATCGATGGTCGTATACCGCGAATTTTTCAGCCTGTATGACCTTACAACACGTGCTAAAAATCTTTGCGTTTATTTGGCTGGGGTTTGAATTTATTGAATGGTTGCCCTTGCTGGGTATGATGATTGCCGCAGGCTATTTAGGTACCAAAGTCGGTTTAAAATTGTTAGGTAAAATTCCTGAAGCCGTGTTTAAACAAGTTTTCCGTTGGGTATTAACCGCCTTAGCCATTAAGTTACTGTGGAATGCCGTCTCTTAGAATCGTTGGCAAACTCGATGTATCTTGTTTAATTCGAGTAGCTGCGACACAACTCAATCCACGCTTCTATACCTGCGCTGCGATGTTTTTGTTTGTGCAAAATGATGTACAACTGGCGTTTAAGGTCACGCGAAGGCGTGGGTAATTTCACAAGATCGCCACGCAGCAGTTCATCCTCTAATGTCATTAGTGATAAACAACCCACCCCCAATCCGGCCATCACGGCGCGTTTAATGGCTTCGGTGTGTTGCAGTTCTAGGCCAATGTTCATATTCGGCATCAAGCCGTGCATGGCACGATCAAAAGCTTGGCGTGTACCAGAACCGAACTCGCGCAAAATCCAAGTCACCGATGTCAGTTCGTCGTCGCTCAATGATGCGTGTTGCGCGAGCGGATGATTGGGATAACAAAACACCGTCATTTCATCAGTACGCCAGGGGATGATTTCTAAATCGGGATGATGAAACTCGCCCTCAATGAGACCCACATCCAATTCAAAATTTAATACTTTTTCGGCAATGTGCTCGGTATTTTCAACGTCCAGTGTTACTGGTGCGTTGGGATGTTGGAGCATGTAATCGGCCACCATGCCCACCGCCAAATAATTACCAATAGACAAGGTGGCACCGACACTGAGCGGCCCGGCATGAATGTGTTGCTGCAGGCTCTGCTCTAGTTCACTCGCCATTGCCATCAGTGCTTCGGCTTTGGGACGCAGCTGTCGTCCTTGTTCATTAAGCTGTAAACGCTTGCCGATACGATCGAACAGCAGTACATCAAATTGATTTTCTAAATCTTTTAGGGCGCTGCTGGCAGCGCTCTGAGACATATTAAGATGGGTTGCCGCACGAGTAAGATTGCCCGTTTGCGCCACGGCCAAAAAAACTTCGAGTTGTCGTAAGGTATAACGCACGTTGGCAGCCTCCTTATTAGGTTTATAGTAACGAACTATAGTTTATAAAAAATCTATAAATCGGTTTTACCGATAGTTTATATCATAATAAGTTGTTTTGCCGATATTTGTT
>JARGOI010000147.1 GCA_029212275.1 Thalassolituus sp. | reverse complement strand
CAGGAACATCATAGAAGTCGTCACCAGATGGACCTTGAATTGCGGCCATTGACACGCCAGGCGCCATCGCAGCAACAGCAATCGCTAGACAGCTGAATTTATTTCTTAAAGCAGACATAGAGCTTACCTCAGGATAGTATTATTTTTATATGTACTTAAATGATTGCTCATTCAATAGAACTAATCTACGCCTACTAAGATATGGCTGCGCGCTAACTAAGGACAATCATCGTTCAAATATGGCCAGTGCGAAAATGAACTAATTTTTAGTCAAATATTGTTAAATTTGAAAACGTTTAAGTACTTGGGTCGTTTACCGAAAAGCTGCTTAGGATAAACGTGAGTCGTAGCTAAAATTTAGGGCACATCTTATTAATGCATTATGTTAATGCATTTGCTGCTTTATGTTCACTGATGCCCTAACCATTAACGACCATAAAGTTTAGGGGTTAAGTAATTTTGGTTATTTCGACAACGCTCAACACGCTATTTGGATGAGCGTAATAAATCCTGGTACTCACTTGGCGAGGATCCCGTCCAGCGGCGAAATGCTTTTGCAAATGCAGAAGAATCAGCAAAACCCAGTAAGTGCGCCAGCTCAGTGATAGATTCCCCCCCTCGAGCAAAGTACTCGCGTGCGAATTTTTGGCGCACAAAATCAAGCTCTTGCTGATAAGAAGTGCCGTCGTCAGACAACTTACGCCGCATAGTTCTGCCACTCATCCCTAGCTCAGTGGCTGCTTTTTCAAGAGAAGGAAAAGCACCATAGTAACGAATCAGCAACCGACGCAGGCGCAATGGTAAAAAACGCATCGAACGCGTTGGAATATTCTCAAAAAGTGATTTCTCGGCGGTCATCGCCATCAAGCGATTAGCGAGTGGGAGTTCGTAATTTTGTAGGTCCGCTCGTCCGATGAACCGATTCTCATTGCAACCAAAAACCACGTCACATTTAAAATAACGACGGTATATATGTCCCCATTCGGGCTCTGGGTAGGCTAACTCCACACGAATTGGCATGAGTTCAGGATTATTGCCGACAAGATCGCGAAAAATATTATAAAAACTGACAAAATTCAGTTCGATAAAAAAGTGCGTGTAGGGGTCGAGTGAAACGTTTTCATTAATGGTGAAATAACCTTTGTCACCGTCTATGGTGATACTCATCTCAAGTGCAGGAAACAACTCCTGACAATAGCGCACAACGGCTTGAGCACAATCCCATATTGTTGGTTGTGTAATCGCAGCCAACCCTGCCATGCCGTGGTGCGAAACCGTCATCAAATTCCCAAGAGGCAGACCTAAATATGGCATCTTGAGCTCTTTAATAACCTGACCAATGATGTCTAAAACCTGTCGGGGGGAGATGAATTTACCCACAACATCTTCATCTGAACCAACAACACCTGCATTTTCTCGAATGAGTGTGAGATCCAAACCAGTGATAGAGTGCATGAATTCTTCAGGATCCGACACGGCTAGACCTGACCGCTTCATCAACCAATCAGAATCAAACTCAATACTCTTCTTAATATTCAAGTATGTTTGGATATGACCGAGCGGAATGCATTCGGTATCTAAATCCATGGCAATTTACCTTTACAATTTTCATTAATTATTATTTTCTAACAATGTTCAATTCATTCAAAAGATATCAGAGGCTACTTCGACAATCACTGAAAAGCCCAATACGCCAAGGCTTACATCGAATCTGTCAGGGTTGCTTGTGGAAATTATACAACAATAAAATTCTCATCAAGTACGTTTTTGCGGCGATCCTGAGCAAGATTCATCTGACTGAAATATCGCTGCAGTTGAAACAGAGATTGCTTAACAGGAGCACCCCAAATCTTTGCTGGCTTATCCCAAAATCTTTGGAGACCAGTCAGCCACAAATTCAGCCAAATCTAAATCAGGTGCTGTTTTGGGAACGGTATTAATGGCTCCTAAATAGATAAAACCTGTAATTTCTTCATTTCCAGATAAACCAAGCGCATCCTTCACCGCCAAATTATGTACCATGTCGCCAGTGCGCCAAATGGCACCAAGGCCTAACGCCCATGCTGCATTGAGCATATTCTGAACTCCGGCTGCTGTCGACATAAGTTGTTCTTCGCGTGACACTTTTGGATGATCTTGTACCCTAGTGATAGCAACGATCACAATTGGCGCGCGCATCAGTCGGTGACGCAGTTTCTCACGCTTTTCAGCACTTAGACTCTCTCGCGCAGTGTTTCTTAAAATTTCACTGAGATAGACATCACCTAAGCTCTGGCGGGCCTCTCCTTTAATTACTAAAAATCGCGAAGGTCTTAACCAAGCATGATCAGCGGCTCGTAACGCCGCATTGAATAAAATATCGAGCTGGCTGGGAGAAGGTTCGGGGCCGCTTAATTGAGCGACGGATACCCGCTGGGTAATGGCTTCGATTGCATCCATATATCACCTTGTTATATTTACAAAAAAGCTTAAGAGGATTTATCAGCATTTACTGGCGGAATCCTCGAAAATTAGAGGCTGTAAACTGCTGTTCCGAAGAACGCATCGGGTTAATGTCCAAACCTCCGCGCCGAACATAGCGTGCATACACTATCAGCTTCTTTGGCTGGCAACGTAACCAAATATCACGAAAAGTTCGCTCAACACACTGCTCATGAAAATCTTGATGCTGTCGCAACGATACGATGTAAGCCAACAAACTTTCGTGTTCGATAGCTTGACCCTCGTACTCTATATACAAACTGCCCCAGTCTGGTTGTCCAGTAACAGGACAATTGGACTTTAACAAATGACTGACTAAGCGCTCGGAAACAGTATTTAAAGAAACAGCATCACAGCGCAATAAATTGGCATCTGGATGATATTCCGTAATCTCAACATCTAAGTCATCCAATAAGGTGGCTTTCGGCGCTTGAGGAAACTCATAACTCGCATCATGCAAAATAACGCCAACACTGCCATCAGCAGCCTCAGACAAATCGGACACCATACGCGAAACGGCTTCGTCTTCGTGTTTAAATCGAGTTTGATTGAAGGAGTTCAGATATAACTTAAATGACTTAGATTCAATCAAATAGCGACTTGTCGCTGGAATATGAAACTCAGCAATAAATACCACAGGTTTGCCTTTATCATTGAGCCACGAAACTTCGTAGGCATTCCAAATATCGACCCCATAAAAAGCAACCTGATCGCGCTTTTCTCCACTAGCACGCCAGCTTTCATCGCGTTCAATCGGATACAATAATTTGGCATCGTATTCGTCAGGATAGGCCGAGGCTTTTCCAAGAGGGTTATCTTCGCTGTGAACTGACGCCATGTTAAGACCTCATGCCAGTGCCGCGATGCAACAGCCAAAGACTATAACCTCCCAGCAAAAAAATAAAGAAAGTAATCATTCCAAACGCAAGATAAATATTAATATCAGAAATACCAAGAACCCCGTAGCGAAAGGTGTTTACCATGTATAAAATTGGATTAAGTTGCGATACACCCTGCCAAAAATCAGGCAGCAGACTGATTGAATAAAAAACCCCACCTAAATATGTTAGAGGCGTGATAATAAACGTAGGAATAATAGAAATATCATCGAATTTTGTTGCGAACACCGCATTCACAAATCCACCAAGCGAAAACAAAATCGCTGACATAAATACGACGGCAACAATAACCCCCAAGTGATGAACATTTAAATCGGTAAAGTACATTGACAGCAGTGTGACAATTAAGCCGACCATCACTCCGCGCACAACGCCACCAATGACATAACCAAGTAAAATCGTGATTGGATACACTGGGGCAACCATCAATTCTTCAATACTGCGCTGAAATTTATTACTAAAAAAAGACGACGCCACATTGCCATAAGCGTTGGTAATAACGCTCATCATAATTAAACCTGGAACAATAAATGTCATGTAATCAACACCATCCATGTCACCAATTCGACTGCCAATTAAGTTACCAAAAATAATGAAATACAAAGTCATGGTAATCGCGGGAGGCAAAAGCGTTTGCTGCCAAATACGCATAAAACGTCGAATCTCTTTTACCACAATGGTTTTAAACGCCACCCATTGAACTTGCAACGCCGTCATTATTTTTTCTCCTGAACAAGACCAACAAACAGCTCTTCTAACCGATTAGACTTCGTGCGCATACTTCTAACATCGATGCCCTTTTCAGTTAAACGGGTAAATATTAGATTGATGCTCTGCCCTTTTTCAACAGTAACTTCTAGGCTATCTTCCGAAACCACTTTCACTTCAAAATTGTCTATTTCTAGTTTTTCTGGCAAGGCCGATTTCACATCAAAAACAAACGTTTCCGTCGTTAACTGACTCAGTAATGCACGTTTACTGGTACTGATAATGATCTCTCCTTTATTAATAACAGCGATATTACGACATAACTGCTCGGCTTCCTCTAAGTAGTGAGTCGTTAAAATAATGGTTAAACCCTCTTTATTAAGCTGCTGCATAAAGGTCCACATAGAGCGTCGTAATTCAATATCAACTCCTGCCGTAGGTTCGTCCAAAATAAGCACTTTAGGTTCGTGAACTAATGCGCGAGCAATCATCAAACGACGCTTCATGCCACCCGATAACATTCTCGAAATCGAATCACGCTTTTCCCACAAATCTAGAGCTTTTAACAAACGCTCGGTATTCACTGCCGCTTTGGCCTGCGATAAGCCAAAATACCCGGCTTGCGTCATGACAATGTCTTGCACTTTTTCAAATTGATTAAAATTAAATTCTTGCGGGACAACGCCCAATGCTCGACGTGCATTAAACACATCGCTGTTTACGTCGTAGCCCATAATACGAGCCGATCCTGACGATTTTTGCACCAAACCACATAAGATACCCAGCGCTGTTGATTTACCGGCACCGTTGGGGCCTAACAAAGCAAAAAAATCGCCTTGTTCTACTTTAAGGTTAATGCCTTTCAGTGCCTCAAATCCGTTACCGTATACCTTGGTGAGGTTTTCTACCTCCAACGCTGCTACCATTACATTTTTACCTGTTTGAGAGAATTATGAGCGATCGCCGAACCTATCACCTCGACTTACTGCGTGAGACACAACACCGCTTAATCAACGCACAAAAACTTGAACCCAGTGCGATTGAGGACAGCATTCTACACCAATTTGATGAGTTAATTACGCAACTCGAACAACAAGACACCGCCGCTTATGATACGGGCCAACACCTGTTCAGTCATATTGCCCTGCATCAGCCACAGCTGATGCCAGCGCTAGATCGTGCCTTGTTTTGGTTATTTGGTGGCGAATGCTTGCACTGTCTAACAGACGAAGAGATAGAACGTTTCCAGCATTTAGATGATATGGCGGCTGAAGCTGAAAATGAAGGCAAAACATACGACTATCGCGCGGCGGGGCGTAGCCTGCATTAAGAGAGACTGTTTGTTGCATTAAAAAATGCATATTAAAAAAAGCCGTTTCATTTCTAAACCGGCTTCTTAGAATTTGGAGCGGGATTAATACGAAGGGAACGTATTAACACGAGCGCAGCGAGTCCGCATCTTTTCATCAAGGGGTATGCACATGGATGTGCTAAGCAATGGTGGCGTAGCCGACTGGACTGCACAACGTTGTAAATACAATCAGCGAAGCATAAAAAAACCCCAGTACTTTCGCACTAGGGTTTCTAAATTTGGAGCGGGAAAGGAGGCCGATCGGACTGGCGCCCCAGCTCACGACCTTGGTCGGGAGTTGAGCCTCTAAATACTTAAAACATAAAAAAGCCGATTCATTTCTGAACCGGCTTTTTAGTATTTGGAGCGGGAAAGGAGGCTCGAACTCCCGACCCCAACCTTGGCAAGGTTGTGCTCTACCAACTGAGCTATTCCCGCAATTTCTTGTTGCGCCTGTCTGGTGTATACCGCCTTCCTATAAGGAAGATGGTATCCCCAAGGGGATTCGAACCCCTGTTACCGCCGTGAAAGGGCGGTGTCCTAGGCCTCTAGACGATGGGGACATCGCGTGAAGTGCTGCGCATTCTATCTCTTTGTTGTTGATTTGCAAGCACTTTTTATCAAACCTTGGCAACATCCGGCCTTCCCTGCCACTAAAATCAACACATCATTTCATTGCAACAAACTCAAAATAAGACCGCATGTTTTTGCGTCACTTTGTAGAATTTGGATCAGGATTAAATTGTAGAGAATGATTTAACGCGAACGTAGCGAGTCCACTTTTCTTGTTAAAGGACGTGCACATGGATGTGCTGAGCAACGGAGGCGTAGCCGACTTGACCGTAAAAATGAAAAACCCCCTGCACTTTTGTACAGAGGGTTTTGAATTTGGAGCGGGATTAAATCGTAGGGAACGATTTAACGCGAGCGTAGCGAGTCCGAAGGACGTGCACATGGATGTGCT
>JARGOI010000146.1 GCA_029212275.1 Thalassolituus sp. | reverse complement strand
TCAAAAGGCCATCCTAAATCCTCTTGAGTAGCCACCTTTAATAACACAGGAATTCTCGTCCCATATTGCTCAATAAGCACCTCAGAGTGAACAATATCAACTATTTCTATTTGAAAATCAGTTGGGTACTGTAGCAACAAGTTTTGTAATAAAGCCTGCGCCTGCTCACATAAGTGACAGCCTTCGGTTGTGTAAAAAATTAACTCAGTTGTCATCAGGGTCGTACGCTAAACTTGGCGCCAACCAACGCTCTACGTAATCGATGCTCTCACCTTTTCGTTGTGCATAATCTTCAACTTGATCTTTCTTCAGCTTACCAACGTTGAAATATTGCGCGTCAGGGTGTGCAAAATACCAACCACTCACCGCTGCTGTTGGGTACATGGCGAAACTTTCTGTTAACTCAATGCCAACTTCTTCGGTAGCCTTTAACAGGTTAAACAACGGTGTTTTTTCGGTATGGTCCGGGCAGGCTGGATAACCGGGGGCTGGGCGTATCCCTTTGTACTTTTCATCAATCAGATCATTGTTTTCTAAGGATTCATCAGCCGCATATCCCCAGTATTCTTTGCGTACTTTTTGGTGTAAAAGTTCTGCAAAAGCTTCCGCTAAACGATCTGCCAAGGCCTTAATCATGATCGACTGATAATCATCATGCTCCGCCTCAAAACGTTTAATATGCTCTTCTATACCAATACCTGCTGTGACTGCAAACGCCCCTACATAATCCTTCACCCCTGAGCTTGCTGGTGCGACATAGTCAGACAAGCAGTAATTTTTACGTCCCGGTGGCTTAATGTTTTGCTGACGTAAGTGGTGTAGAACCACAGATTCAGTTTGGCGAGTTTCATCCTTGTAGATCACCACATCATCTGCCTGACTATTCGCTGGAAAAAAGCCAAAAACGGCTTTCGCAGTTAACCACTTTTCGTCGATAATTTGCTTAAGCATCGCTTTCGCATCTTTTAACAATTCACGTGCGTGCTCACCCACTATCTCATCATCGAGAATTTTAGGATAACTGCCAATCAACTCCCATGTATGAAAGAACGGTGACCAATCGATAAACTCGGCAATCTCGGCTAACGGGTAATCATCAAGTTTTTGAGTACCTAAAAAGCTGGGTTTTACAGGTGTAAAGTGAGCCCAATCAATCTCGGTTGCATTGGCTCGTGCATCCTCTAAATTTAATTGGCGCTTGGTTGATTGACGGCCTTTATGCCGCTCTCGTACCTCGGTGTATTCATCTCTGATTTTCTGCCGATAGTTATTATCTGGGTTTGTATCAAGAAGGTTAGTCACCACACCAACTGAGCGTGATGCATCGGTTACATACACGCTGGCACCTTTATAGTTTGGCTCAATTTTAACGGCTGTGTGCGCGCGCGAGGTGGTCGCCCCACCGATCATCAGCGGCATGTTAAACCCTTGCCGCTCCATTTCTTTAGCCATGTGTACCATTTCATCCAACGAGGGGGTGATCAAGCCACTCAAACCAATCACATCCACCTTGTGCTCTTTAGCTTGTTTTAAAATAGTATCTGCGGGAACCATCACACCTAAATCGACCACTTCAAAACCATTACATTGCAAAACCACCGCAACAATGTTTTTTCCAATATCGTGCACATCGCCTTTAACGGTCGCCATTAGAACCTTGCCATTATTGCTAATAACATCACCCTTTTCTTCTTCCATAAAGGGCATAAGGTAAGCCACCGCTTTTTTCATTACACGGGCAGATTTAACCACTTGTGGCAAGAACATTTTGCCCTCGCCAAACAGATCACCCACCACATTCATCCCGTCCATCAACGGGCCTTCAATCACATGTAAAGGACGATCGACTTCTTGTCGAACCAGTTCGGTATCTTCTTCGATAAATTCGGTAATGCCTTTGACGAGTGCGTGCTCTAATCGTTTTTTTACCGGCCATGAGCGCCATTCAGCCGCTTCTTTCACTGCCTCTTCTGAATCACCATCAAGGTATTTCTCAGCAACCGCCAATAGGTTCTCCGTTGCGCTTTCACCCTGACTTGGGGTGCGATTTAAAATAACATCTTCTACGCACTCACGTAGCTCGCTTGGAATATCGTCATACACTGCTAACTGCCCTGCATTAACGATTCCCATGTCCATACCCACTTTAATGGCATGGTATAAAAACACTGCATGAATGGCCTCGCGCACGGTATTATTTCCACGAAATGAAAACGATACGTTAGATACCCCACCAGATACCATCGCGTGCGGCAATGTTTGTTTAATAACCCGGGTCGCTTCAATAAAATCAACCGCATAATTATTATGCTCATCAATACCCGTGGCGACTGCAAAAATATTCGGGTCAAAAATAATGTCTTCAGGCGGGAAGCCAACCTTTTCGGTTAAGACATTGTAAGCACGCGTACAAATCTCTACCTTGCGTTCAAATGTATCGGCTTGGCCTGTTTCATCAAACGCCATAACAATAACCGCTGCGCCATAACTCATAATGGTTTTGGCTTGTTCGATAAAGTTATCTTCCCCCTCTTTTAAGCTAATTGAGTTAACAATCGCCTTGCCTTGCACGCATTTCAAACCCGCTTCTAAAATCTCCCATTTAGATGAATCAATCATCACGGGCACAACCGAAATATCTGGCTCGGCAGCAATCAAGCTTAAAAAGCGAACCATTGCAGCCTTGGAATCCAACATGCCTTCATCCATGTTGATATCAATCACCTGAGCACCACTTTCTACTTGTTGGCGCGCTACATCTAAGGCTGTTTCGTAATCTTGTTCTTTAATCAACCGTTTAAAACGTGCAGAACCCGTTACGTTGGTACGCTCGCCCACGTTAACAAACAAAGAATCTTTACTAATGTTCATCGGCTCAAGCCCCGACAAACGACACGCCGTCTCTAACACTGGGACTTGCCGTGGCGCGCAATCTGCCACTGCATTTTTCATCGCTCTAATAAACTCAGGCGATGTACCACAGCAACCACCAATAATATTTAGAAAGCCACTTTGCGCCCATTCACGAATATGAGTCGCCATATCTTCTGGCGTTTCATCATAACCACCAAATTCATTCGGCAAACCCGCATTGGGATGTGCGCTGATATAGGTGTCTGCAACACGAGATAACTCTTCCACATATTGACGCAACTCTTCGGCACCCAGCGCGCAATTAAAGCCAATGCTAACCGGCTTGATATGCCTTAATGAGTTCCAAAATGCTTCCGTCACTTGCCCCGATAGTGTTCGACCGGACGCATCGGTGATCGTGCCTGAAATCATGACCGGATATTCAACATGATGGGTTTCAAAATACTGCTCAATAGCAAACAAAGCCGCTTTTGCATTCAGCGTATCAAAAATGGTTTCCACCAAAATAATATCAGCACCGCCTTTTAATAACCCATCTATTGATTCAGTATAAGAATCAACTAATTCATCGAAGCTAATATTCCTAAAAGCGGGGTCGTTTACGTCGGGGGAGATACTCGCTGTGCGGTTAGTGGGCCCTAAAACACCGGCCACAAAACAAACACGACCTGGGTATTTAGCCTCTATTTCATTGGCAGCTTGCCGTGCAATTTTCGCTGACTGCTCGTTAATTTCATACGACAAATCTTCCATATCGTAATCAGCCATAGCAACACGAGTAGAGTTGAAGGTATTCGTTTCAACAATATCTGCACCCGCTTCAAGGTTCGCTAAATGAATATCACGAATAGTTCCAGCTTGGGTTAAGGACAATAAATCATTATTACCTTTCACATCGCTTGGCCAGTCAGCAAAACGCTCCCCCCGATAATCACTTTCGTTAAAATCATACGACTGAATCATCGTACCCATAGCACCATCTAGCAGTAGAATGCGTTGCTTTAATAAGTCTAAAAGCTGAGTATGTTTTTCTGTTTGAGCCATTATTCGATGTATTAACGTTTAAATAGTCGGCTATTTTACGCGTTTGCCACCAAACAGGCACTTGTTGTTATAAATTTATTCCTCTAACATCCATTAAAACTCAACTGGAACACGCTTTTTTGCCACACCCTTCAAACAACATCCATAAGAAACCTATCGTGCTCAGCCTATCTGGCCACGACCCAAGCGGTGGTGCAGGTATTCAGGCTGACACCGAATCGATCCATTACTTTGGCTGCCACCCCTGTTCAATCATCACTTGCCTGACCGTACAGGATTCCTACACGGTTCATCGGCTTATCCCGCTGGATAGTATTAATATCCTTGAGCAAGCAAACACCTTATTAAACGACCTAGCGGTGTCTGCTATTAAAATTGGCTTAACTGGCTCTGTAGAATGTGTAGAGGCTATTGCCAGCCTGTTACGAAAACACCCAAACATTCCTGTCATATTTGATCCTGTATTAGCCTGCGGCGATGGGACCCCACTGGCCGATACGGCGCTTATTAATACGATAAGGAAAAAACTCCTACCGTTAACAACTGTATTAACACCCAACACATTAGAAGCTGTTAAATTAACGGGCTTAAGTAATAGCACGGACATAAAGACACTAGGGGCTCAGCTATTAGAACAAGGCGTTACATCTGTTTTAATTACTGGTGGACATATGCCAGGCCCGAATATTTTTAATCATTTTTTCCAAGCCCATGAAGCCATTCGTGTGTCTAAATGGCCTCGACAGGCAGGTGAATTTCATGGAACAGGTTGCACCCTCGCGGCATCAATAGCGGCCTTAATTGCTCAAGGTAACAGCCTTTCTAACGCCATTGAACAAGCACAAGACTACACCAACACCTGCATTGCTCGTGCCCAACAAATTGGCCACGGGCAGGCTTTTCCTTGTCGCTGCTAGCTGATGCGTTCACCTCTTCCAACAAAAGGCCTATACGCTATCACACCTGATATAAGCGATACCTCATCGCTATTAGATAAGGTAGAGAAAGCACTGAACGGTGGCATCGCCTTGCTTCAATATCGAGATAAAATCAGCACCGCTCCAGAAAAAAATTTTAGAGCAAAAGCGATTCATACACTCTGTCTTCGGTACCGCGTTCCACTGATTATAAATGATGATCCAGAACTAGCCTTGGCTTGCGAAGCAGAAGGAGTTCACCTAGGGCAAACCGATGGCTCTATACAGCATGCTCGTCGTTTATTGGGTGATAATGCGATCATCGGCACCACCTGCCACCATAACGTTGCCTTAGCCATCAAAGCTGAGCAGCAAGGTGCCGACTATGTTGCTTTTGGGCGCTTCTTTAACTCATCTACAAAACCTGGCGCTCCTTTAGCCACTATTGATACACTCATCAATGCCAAAAAAAATATCTGTATCCCCATCGTTGCAATTGGAGGTATCACAGTGGATAACGTAAAACCTATCATTAATGCAGGCGCTAGTTTTGCCGCCGTAGTTGATGGCCTTTTTTCTTCAAAAAACATTTCATCAATGTGCAAAAGCTTTCACAACTTATTTTAAACATTTGCCCTATAGTTAATGGGCTTAGAATTAAATAGCTCACGCGTCTACTCAGCTGGGCGCACGTTGACAAAATTAAGAGGTAACAGTGAAATGGAAATATTTAATAATGGAACGCATTCTTGCCACGTTTTTCGAGATTTGGTTACTGGCAAAGAAGCCGTCCAAGCCAATCAATTTTTAATTATTGACGAAGAGCACTCCGCATTAATTGACCCTGGCGGTGATATGACATATTCACGCTTATTTGTTGAGATTTGTAATCTGACGAGCGTTAAAGGACTTGATTATATTATTGCTTCTCACCAAGACCCTGATATTGTTGCCTCCTTAAATAAATGGCTCTCGGGCACTGAAGCCAAAATTGTTGTGCCCGAACTATGGGAGCGCTTTATCCCCCATTTCACCCGCCCCGGTAAAAGCGACAACCGTGTTATCGCCATGCCAGACAAAGGAACCAATTTATCATTAGGGTCTATTCAGCTAAAAGCCCTTCCTGCACACTTTTTGCATTCTGAAGGAAATTTCCAATTTTACGATCCCGTGAGTAAAATTTTATTTTCAGGTGATATGGGCGCAAATCTTGGCCCGCAAAGTGACTTGGGTAAAGAGGTTAAAAAGTTATCTGACATTATGCCTTATATGAATGGTTTTCATAAACGCTATATGTGTAGCAACAAAGCAGGGCGCTTTTGGGTCAACATGGTACGTCAACTCGATATCAACTTAATTGTGCCACAACATGGTAGGGCTCTATCAGGGAAGGCAATCCCCGAGTTTCTTTCTTATATTGAAAACCTTCAGTGTGGCTTAGACTTATTAACCCAAGACGACTACCAATTACCATAGACATAAAAAAACCGGCGCAATATGACGCCGGTTTTTTTAATGCCCTATAAATGACTACTTAGGAAGACGCATAATAGCTTTTAGCGTTGTTCCTTTTTCTGAGTCT
>JARGOI010000145.1 GCA_029212275.1 Thalassolituus sp. | reverse complement strand
TGCTCCAAGCTCGTCTGCACGTCTGGATCTGCTGCACAACGTTCTACTAATAGTGAATCGATTTCTGACAAGGTGACGGCTCGGTGATCCGGCGTTGGCCAATGACTACAAGCCGCCAGCAAGTTAATACACACAAACACAAGCAATGAGGTAGCAACTCGTTTCATAATTGAAAACGATCCGGTGAAACGCACTGGAGGACGACTATCTAACATTATTTTTCACCTACCTCGTAAAACCCATTTGAATGAAATCGTGCCACTTGGGAGCGCTTTTTACCGATAAGAATCGGTTCATCGTCGTAAAACAAAAAATTCTTCCAGCTTTGTTTAAATGTAGCCCAAGTTGTTTGAATAACATGGTGATGGTCATAACAAAAAAACACCATCGTATTGGGTGCCCAATCAGCAAAGTTAAGGGACTCGGGAAGTGCCATGTCTTCGGATTCCCAGCAGGTTTGCCAGTCTTCTTTGGGTTGCCAAATACCATTACGAGACGGCCAATCATCGCCTAAAAAATGACTGGCATGAGTTGCTTCCTTACTAATATTTTGCTTCCAAAATTGCATCGCTGCTGCTTCTGACAATGGATGAATATCCGCTAAGACAGCCTCAGCAAGCGGCAGTTCACGATGGCGAAATATCCAGCCTTGTGGGTACTCATCAAGTGTTTGAAATTCCATAGCGTTACATTTATCCAATGGTCGAACAGAATGCCACAAAAAAACCACCCATAGGGTGGTTTTAGAGGCTATATGATTTTACTGTGCAAATGTTTTTTCTGCGATGAATTGTTGAACCATATCAATATCTGCAGGCAAAACATCCATGCGTTCTTCACGAGTCATCAGATCGCTCAAATGATGAGGAAGTTCAGGCATATCAAACCCAGCTCGCTTCACTGCATCTTCAAACTTCACAGGATGTGCAGTGCCCAATGTGATCATCGGTGTTTTCATATTACGGCGACATTCACATGCGGCTTTTACCCCAATGGCGGTATGCGGATCGAGTAAATATCCAGTCTCAGCGAAGACTTGTTTCATCGTATCGATGGTCGCGTGCTCATCCACAGCATAGCTATCAAAAATCTCACGCGCCTTGGCTAGGCGATCTTCACTTAACGACACGATATCATCACGTGCGTTCATCTTAGTCATTAGTGCTGCCAGTTCAACACCATTTTGATCGTATAAATCAAACAACAGACGCTCGAAATTACTCGACACAGCAATGTCCATCGACGGCGTAAGGGTATGCTTTAATGGGCGGACTTCGTATTGATTTTTACTCATCAGGCGATGTAGTACATCATTGCTATTTGTCGCAATGATCAACTGCTCAATCGGTAAGCCCATTTTCTTTGCCATGTAACCCGCAAATATATCGCCGAAATTACCGGTAGGCACAGAATAAGAGATCGGACGCAATGGCCCACCCAAATTCAGGCTGGAATAAAAGTAATAAACAATCTGGGACATGATACGTGCCCAGTTGATGCTGTTCACCGCGACCAGTTTGCGCTCACCACGCAAAAAACTTTGGTCTCCAAAGCTGGCCTTAACCATATCTTGAGCTTGGTCAAAATTACCTTCAATCGCAATATTAAAGATATTGTCGCCGCTAACAGTGGTCATTTGGCGACGCTGTACTTCGGACACTTTATTATGTGGATGCAGAATGAAAATATCGACATTGCGACAAGCCTTGGTGCCTTCAATCGCGGCAGACCCGGTATCACCAGACGTCGCACCCATGATGACGACTTTCTCATTACGGCGTTCTAAAATGTAATCCAACAAACGTCCGAGCAATTGCAAAGCGAAGTCTTTAAATGCCAAGGTAGGCCCATGAAAAAGCTCTAGCACGTACTCGTTGTTATCCAACTGCTGTAACGGAGCAACGGCCTTATGACCGAAACCTTTGTAGACTTCGTTGATCATTTTTTGCAAAGCATCGGCATCAACCGAGCCTTCGACAAACGGGTAAATGACCTTATGTGCTAATTCGGCATAAGGAAGATCACGCCATGAACTGATTTCTTCTAATGAGAAGGTCGGAACATCTTTGGGAACGTAAAGGCCACCATCGCTGGCAAGACCGGTAAGTAGTACGTCTTCAAAACTTAATTCCGGCGCGTTACCGCGGGTCGAGATGTATTTCATCATGGCAAAAAACCCAAATGCTGATAATCGTTAAAACTTTATCGTAGAGAAAGCTGTCGTTAAAAACTTCAAGGCGCATAGTTTACAGGTTTTGAACTCGGGCTGCATCTGTTGACCAATGCGTTTTACGACTCATTGCTCAGTTTAAAAAATCAATCAACCAAGCACCCTAATTCCCATTATCAGGAATCTAAGAGTAGATTTTTACCAACCCATATACGCATTGCTGCTATCAGTTTGGATACTTTTCAAACGTAGGCAAAGAAACGTTCTCGCATTCCCACTCTGCTCGGGAATCCCAAAAAATATGCGCTTCTGGCGTTATTTCCGGAATCGTATCTAGCGTACCGGCCTGAATCACGACAACACCCTGCTCTTCTCGCACCTTGGGTAATGGACTACCACAGAGACTGCAAAAGAAATTCGCAAAGCGCTCAGCTTCGGGCACTTTATACATACGAATCAGTTCTTCTCCACGGGTCCATTGATAAGACTCCGGAGATACAAGAATATTACTCGCGTGACCACTGCCATTAGCTTTGCGGCAACGACCACAATGACAATGATAAAACGCCTTTGCTTGGCCCTTAACTTCATAAGCCACGGAACCGCACAAACAGCTGCCTTGCAAAACTTTGGACATAGAAACCTCTTACAGTTGTTCCAACAACTCTGAGTTGTAGTCATCAATGGAGACCATCATCCCCAAACGCGAAATCTGCTGATTTAACTCATCTATTTGTTCATTCAATTCCGGCATGGTCAAGGTATTGTCTTCAAGCTGATAAACGTAAGCAGAAGCATGCAAACTGAAATAACGGATTCGTATAGCGTCGGGTTGATCTTTGGCGATGCCTGCGTCAATTTTTTTAGAGCGACGATAGATTTTATTAAGCGCCTGCTTTAGCCGCCAGATATAGACGATGTCGCTCATGCATGAATGATTTCGACCCAAATACAGCACCAAACTGCATAACAATGCGGCCGTGAGGACTCCTGCGGCATTGAGCCAAGCGTTAGATTCTCCACCAACTAAAAGATAACGGTATAACTCTGCCAATGACAGAGAGATAGCAAATAAAGCCGCCACCAAAACCCACTGAATACGGCTTAGGCGCTGTTTATACTCTAGCTTATCAATTTTTCTTAAGGTCATGTTTATATCCAGCGTTATATTTCTTACGAGGTCTTAGGGTAACAAGTGAGATGAAAAAGGGTTGAAAAAAATCAGGGCCGTCTTAACGAAAAGCATAAGGTATAAAAAAAGCCTCCATGGAGGCTTTTCTAAATCGTGCCGTCAAATCATTCGGCAGGAATACGCAGCGTTTGTCCTGGATAAATTTTATCAGGATGAGTCAGCATTGGCTTGTTCGCTTCAAAAATAACAGGATATTTGTTTGCAGAACCATAAAATTCTTTAGCAATTTTAGACAAGTTATCACCAGATTTAACTGTGTAAAAACGAGGCTCAGGCGCTGCTTCTGCTTGCTCTGAAATCGTCATTTGATCATCGACTTCGCCGATACCGTCTAAGTTACCAACCACCAAAATAATTTTTTCTTTGGTTGCAGCGTCCGCAACAGTGCCTGTTAGAGTCGCTTTGCCATCTTCAACAACGACATCAAATCCTTCAACACCAAATTGATACTGCTCTAGATGGGCTTTAACTTTTGCTACCGACTCGTCACTGGCATTTGCCGAAGACGTGCCAAAGATTTTCGCACCTGCTTCTTTTATAAAAGAAAACATTCCCATGAGTTACTTCCTATTCATTAATGTTTAAATCGATCCGGAGTATAAGAAGGTTTTTCTGGCAGGGTCAATCAATTATTAGACTCGCCAAGGCACAAAATTATTACCGGTTATGGCATATTGCTGCCTTACGTCTCACCTTGCAAGGTTATCAGCAATTTCCTTGCCCCACCATGTTGGCGCAATTCACACAAATATATACCCTGCCATGTGCCTAAGGCTAAGCGGCCATCTTGAATAGGTATTGTCACCGATGCACCTAACAAACTTGCTTTTATATGCGCCGGCAAATCATCCGGACCTTCATCATTATGCTGATAATAAGATTGATTTTCGGGTACCAGAACATTGAATACGCTTTCAAAATCTTGTCGTACCGTCTCATCTGCATTCTCGTTGAGAGTTAATGCTGCAGATGTATGCTGGATAAATACGTGCAATAAACCACAACGAACCGTGCCAATCACATCCTTCAGTTCTTTTTCTACTTCCGCAGTAATTAAGTGGAAGCCTTTTGATTTTGAGCGTAACATCAAGGATCGTTGAGTCCACATATCGGCTCCTTTTTGTTATATGAAAGCAAACATTGCAGGAAATAAATAGAAGAACTAGCCTACCCTCTATGCCTTTATTCGACAGCAGAAGGTAAGACTAATTTTAACGAAGGAAACAATTTTAGGGTTGGCGCATTAACGCATCATCGGAGGCATACCACCGGGCGGCATTCCACCACCGCCGCCAAGGGCGCGCATCATCTTTTGCATGCCACCTTTGCCGGAGACTTTCTTCATCATTTTCTGCATTTGCTTGTGTTGTTTTAACAAGCGATTGATATCTTGTATTTGCGTGCCCGAACCATTGGCGATGCGCTTTTTACGCGAACCATTAATTTTATCCGGGAAACGACGCTCATCACGAGTCATAGAAAAGATGATGGATTCCATCTGCTTAAATTGACCTTCTGCCGCTGTCGTCTGTTTTGCCATGGCACCGAGATTCCCCATGCCGGGTAATTTATCGAGCATCCCCGTCAAACCACCCATATTCTTCATTTGCTGAATTTGATCGAGGAAATCTTCCAGATCAAAACCTTTGCCAGTTTTTAATTTCTTCGCTAGCTTATCGGCTTTGCTTTTATCAATTTTGCGTTCAGCTTCTTCGATCAGGGTGAGCACGTCACCCAAATCTAAGATACGCGATGCTACACGTTCGGGGTGGAAAGGTTCGAGCGCATCCGTTTTCTCGCCCATACCCATAAACTTAATAGGTTTACCGGTAATCTGACGCACTGACAAAGCAGCACCGCCACGGGCATCGCCATCGGCTTTGGTCAAAATCACACCGGTCAAAGGCAACGCTTCGTTGAACGCTTTGGCAGTATTCGCTGCATCCTGACCTGTCATGGCGTCTACCACGAACAAGGTTTCAATGGGTTTTATGCCGGCATGCAGCTGCTGAATTTCCGCCATCATGGCATCATCAACGCTTAAACGACCGGCCGTATCCACCAATAGCACATCGAAGCCACCGCGGCGCGCAGAATCAATGGCGCCTTGGGCAATAGTTAAGGGTTTTTGATCACTCGAAGATGGGCAAAATGTTGCACCAACCTCTTTCGCTAAAGTTTCCAACTGCTTGATGGCGGCAGGACGATAGACGTCTGCGGAGACCACCATCACTTTTTTGTGTTCACGTTCAATCAGAAACTTAGCCAGCTTGGCGACCGTGGTGGTTTTACCCGCACCTTGCAAACCGGCCATCAACACGACCGCTGGCGGTTGCGTGGATAAATTTAGCTTTTCATTGGCGTTGCCCATCACTGCCTGTAATTCTTCATGAACGATTTTCAGGAAGACTTGACCAGGATTTAGGGTTTTAAGTACTTCGGTGCCAATCGCTCGCTCTTTTACTTGATCAATAAAAGTTTTCACTACGGGCAAGGCAACATCGGCCTCAAGCAGCGCCATGCGCACTTCGCGCAAGGTGCCTTTAATGTTGTCTTCGGTCAGTTTGGCTTGGCCAGTAATCCCTTTTAGGGCGCCACTGAGTCGGTCGGTAAGGCTTTCAAACATCGGATAACTCTGCCTAGATATAAATAATGGTGATTAGTATAGCGTGATGACGGGTCAGTCCCAAGTATTGCGCACGATGTTTATGGTGGCAGATTTGTTAATCTTCTGATGCGAGTGTGCTTTTCAGGATTCCTACCTTATGCGACACTGCTCGTTCGATTTTGAGGAAGTTGCATGATAAGCATTGTTACGGCGATTTTGGCCGCTGTTTTTTACCTCGTAGCGGCGTTTCGACAGTGGCGCAGTGTGGTCAATAATGCGCCGATTGCACGTTGGACGGTGTTAGGCTCATGTCTCATCGGTGTGGGATTTCATGCCGTTGCTCTAAGCCAAACACTAATCAATCCAGCTGCACTCAATTTAGCCATGTTCCAAATTGGCTCATTAATCTCATTAGTCATTACTTTGTTGTTGTTATTTTCCAGCTGGA
>JARGOI010000144.1:2409-6481 GCA_029212275.1 Thalassolituus sp. | reverse complement strand
ACCAAATTGCCGATATGATAATTGGCATTAAACAAGGTTTGCCTGGGATGGATCTTATTGTATTCCCTGAATACAGCACCATGGGCATTATGTATGACCATGATGAAATGATGGCTACCGCAGCCACAATTCCGGGAGAAGAAACCGATATCTTTTCTGCGGCCTGCAAAAAAGCCAATACTTGGGGCATTTTTTCTTTGACCGGTGAGCGTCATGAAGATCACCCCAACAAAGCTCCTTACAACACCCTGATACTGATCAATAACGAAGGCGAGATTGTTCAGAAATATCGCAAATGTATTCCTTGGTGTCCGATTGAAGGTTGGTATCCCGGTGATCGCACTTATGTGAGTGAAGGTCCCAAGGGCATGAAGATTAGCCTGATTATTTGTGACGACGGTAACTATCCTGAAATTTGGCGCGACTGTGCGATGCGCGGTGCAGAGTTAATCGTGCGCTGCCAAGGCTATATGTACCCCGCCAAAGAACAGCAAGTGATGATGGCTAAGACCATGGCTTGGGCTAATAACTGTTATGTGGCGGTTGCCAATGCCACTGGCTTTGATGGTGTTTATAGCTATTTTGGTCACTCCGCATTGATCGGTTTTGACGGACGTACACTTGGTGAGTGTGGCGAAGAAGATATGGGCGTGCAGTATGCACAGTTGTCCGTATCGCAAATTCGCGATGCTCGCAAAAACGACCAATCTCAGAATCACTTGTTTAAATTATTGCATCGTGGTTACAGCGGTGTGCATGCCTCTGGCGATGGCGATAAAGGCATTGCTGATTGTCCGTTTGAGTTTTATCGCACCTGGGTCATGGATGCCGAAAAAGCGCAACGCGATGTAGAAGCCATGACACGTGACACTATCGGTGTTGCTGATTGCCCAGTAGGCAACTTACCAGTCGGAGAAAAGGAACGGGAGGCTGGCGAGTAATTCGCCAGAGTACTGATGGTATTTATTAACGACCGACTGGAGGAAAATCGACGTATGCAGCCACTATCTGCGTCTAGATTTGCTTTTGATCCAGAAAAGGTCGAACTCATATTACGCCAACATATTATTGGCCAAGATGAGACCATCGTTCGTTTCCGCCAACAATTAAATATCATCAAAGCAGGTTTGTTTGATGATAGAAAACCCTTATTAAGCACCCTTTTTTTAGGCCGTACCGGTGTGGGCAAAACGGAATTTGTTCGCACCGTTGCCAAAGCAATTCATGGCAACACCAATGCCTTTTGTCGCATTGATATGAATACCCTATCGCAAAGTCATTACAGCGCTGCCATCACCGGTGCTCCGCCAGGCTATGTCGGTAGCAAAGAAAATATTTCGCTATTTGATGACGATCTAATCAACGGCACAAGTACGCGTCCAGGTATTGTTTTATTTGATGAGATTGAAAAAGCCAGTACTGATGTTGTGCTTAGCTTGATGAATATTTTAGACAACGGCAAGCTTACCCTTTCCTCCGGTAATAAGACCCTAAAGTTTCATAATTGCTTAATTTTTATGACCAGTAACTTAGGGGCTAGAACGATCAATAAAGGCATATTGTCACGAATAAAACATTCCTTATTAGGTGAAAAAAATTCACCTTACCTTGAAGCTATGGAGCGACATTTCGATCCTGAATTTATTAATCGGATCGGCAGTGTTTGTTGTTTTAATACACTCTCGGAAAATCATCTCCCTGCAATTATTAAAGGCTTAGAGCAAGATTTAAATTTGCGCTTGCGTTCGCAAAATATCGTGATCACCCTTGATGATTCGGTAAGTGCACACCTTTGCTCTCAAGGTTTTAATACTCAATATGGTGCACGCGCCATTGAACGCCAGTTTTCCAACCTTGTACTCGAACCGCTCGCTAAAGCATTACTAAATACCGATTCTTCTGCACCACGATCTTTGCTTGGCACAATGAATAACGAGTCTAAAGACGAACGCATTATTTTTATTCCCAACAACAAAAACACACTTCCCCAACCGTGCAAACCAGTGGCCGTTAGGCCTTTACAGGAGAAAAACAATGGCTGATACCATTATTAAAATTGACCTCAGTAAATCCGCATACGATCACGATACCGTGCATAACCGCTGGCACCCAGATATTCCGATGGTTGCCAAAGTGAAACCCGGTGATGACTTTATTGTTGAGTGTTTTGATTGGACTGGTGGTCAAATTAAAAACGACGATGATGCGTCTGACGTTCGTGATGTTGATTTGTCTCAGGTGCATTTTTTATCCGGTCCTATTTCTGTTGAAGGTGCAGAACCCGGCGATTTGCTAGAAGTCGACATTCTTGATATCGGTGCATTTGCCGAACAACAGTGGGGTTTTAACGGCTTCTTTTCTAAGCAAAACGGCGGTGGTTTTCTAGATGATCGCTTCCCTGAAGCACAGAAATCTATTTGGGACTTTAATGGTATGTATACCAAGTCTCGCCACGTTCCAGGTGTTGAGTTTGCTGGTATTCTGCATCCCGGTTTGATTGGCTGCTTACCGTCCAAAGAAATGCTCGACATGTGGAACACCCGTGAAAAAGAATTGTTTGATACCGATCCTGATCGCGTTCCAACATTAGCATGTTTACCTTATGCGCCTACCGCGCACATGGGTCGTATGACCGGTGACGAAAAAGCCGCTGCCGCTGCTGAAGGCGCTCGTACTGTGCCACCACGTGAGCACGGTGGTAACTGCGACATTAAAGATTTAACCCGCGGTGCGAAGGTGTATTTCCCGGTCTATGTTGATGGCGCAGGTTTGTCTGTCGGTGATTTGCACTTTAGCCAAGGTGATGGCGAAATTACTTTCTGTGGCGCCATCGAAATGGCCGGTTGGATTCACATGCGTGTGAATTTAATTAAAGACGGTATGAAAAAATATCAAATCAAAAACCCAATTTTCAAACCAAGCCCAATGGTACCTAAGTACGACGATTACCTTATTTTTGAAGGTATTTCTGTTGATGAAAATGGCAAACAACATTTCTTGGATACTAGCGTTGCTTACCGCCAAGCCTGTCATAACGCCATTAACTATATGACGCAGTTTGGTTTCAGTGAAGCGCAAGGTTACGCCATTATTGGTTGTGCGCCGGTGCAAGGTCATATCAGTGGCGTGGTTGATGTACCGAACTCGTGTGCGACGTTGTGGCTACCAACGGACATCTTTGAATTTGATATCAAACCCAACGCTGATGGCCCTATCAAGCACCTTGACGGCAGCATTGATATTCCTAAAGCACCCGATATTAAGTAAAGGAGTCTGTTATGCCTTTATACGATTATAAGTGTCCAGATCATGGGGTTTTTCAAGAGTTGGCGACCATGGCCGACCACGACAAACCCTCTTTCTGTCCTCAATGCAAAACGATGTCTGCTCGTGTGATATTAATACCACCCGCCGTAGCACAGATGATTAAAGAAAAGCGTGAGGCAATGGAGCGTAATGAGAAAGCACAACACGCACCGGAATTTATGACGTCGAGTCAATTCCACGAACGAGAGCGGGAAAAAGAAGAAAGGCATCAACATGACAACCGTAATAAATGCGGTTGTAGTAATGCCCCAAAACGAAAAAGTAACCTGCTCTACACGGCAGAGGGAAATAAGATGTTTCCTTCGATGCGGCCGTGGATGATAAGTCACTGAGATAGTAGCTCGGTGCTTTGGTCTTCCCCGGCGTATGCCGGGGTTTTTTCGTTATTACAGTTTGATAAAAAGACTTATGAGCGTGCGCTTGGACGACGTTCAGTCTTTCCGCGATGGGGACGACTAGGCGCGCTATCACGACGTGGCGCACGGTTTGGACGTGGTGGACGGATGCTAACGTTCTCAGGCACTTCGGCTGGATTATAACCACGAATTTCCAATGCTTTACCGCACACTTTGGCCTTACGTAAGGTCTTCATCACTTCTGCTGGCATCCCTGCTGGCAAATCAATGATTGAGTAACTGTCTAAAATTTCGATATGGCCAATAAAGCGACTTTCTAGATCCGCTTCGTTTGCAATCGCACCCACTAAGTTACCAGGACGCAAACCTTCATCGTAGCCAACGCCAAC
>JARGOI010000144.1:0-2309 GCA_029212275.1 Thalassolituus sp. | reverse complement strand
TTTTTCTCTGGGTGCAATGCATCCATAATGGTCGCACGGAAACGCTCGACACGCTTTTCATTCACTTGCTTAGCGGTCGGCAAGTTCATTTCGGTAATTTCTTGGCGTGTGGCTTTTTCGATATCACGCAACATACGCTTTTCGCGACCACGAACAAACACAATCGCTGCGCCTTCACGACCAGCACGACCAGTACGACCAATACGGTGCACGTATGATTCGGTATCTTGTGGAATGTCATAGTTGATCACGTGGCTGATACGCTCAACGTCCAAACCACGAGCCGCTACGTCGGTAGCAATAATGATATCAAGCTGACCATTTTTCAGCTTTTCGACCGCGCGTTCACGCTGCTGCTGAGGAATGTCACCATTTAATGGTGAACATTTAAATCCACTCGCCGCCATAAACTCAGCCACTTCTTCAGTCGCTTGTTTAGTACGAACAAAGACCATCATGGCATCAAAATCTTCGGTCTCACAAATACGCAATAACGCATCGTTTTTATGCACACTGCCCACAAACCAATAACGCTGACTGATTTTGTCATTAGTGGTGGTTTTAGTGGCAATTTTCACTTCAACTGGATTGTTTAAATGAGTTTCAGCAACACGCTGAATTTCACGTGGCATGGTTGCCGAGAACAAAGCCACCTGACGTTTGGCTGGGGTTTGCTCAAGAATCCAATTCACATCATCAATAAAGCCCATGCGAAGCATTTCGTCGGCTTCGTCGAGAACAACCGCTTTAATGTCTTCCAGCTTCAGAGTACCGCGACGCAAATGGTCCATCACTCGACCGGGCGTACCCACTACCCATTGTGGTCCACGCTTTAATTCACGTAACTGAGCACCGTAATCGGTACCACCGTATACGGCACTGACTTCAATGCCAGTCAGGTATTTGCTATAAGTTTTTACCGCTTCAGCAACTTGCTGAGCCAGCTCGCGCGTTGGTGCTAACACCAATACCTGAGGGCTGCGTAAATCGGGATTGGTTCGTGCCAAAATTGGCAAAGCAAAGGCTGCGGTTTTACCCGTACCAGTTTGCGCCATGCCTAAAACATCGCGCCCTTCTAATAAAGAAGGAATACTGTTCATCTGAATCGCTGAAGGAGTTTCGTACCCTAGCTCTTCCAAAGTGCGAAGAATAGGAAAAGGAAGGCCCAAGCTTGCGAAGCCTGTGCTAATTGTATCGGTCATATTGTCACCTGTGTGCAGACATGAAAGGGCATACCGCTAACTGGTTAGCTCTCTGCTAACATGCTGCTGACGCGGTGAGGCCCGTCGTATCTTGATAAAAAGGGCGCAAAGTATACAAGAACTTGGCTGGAATTGCCCACTTTATTTATGATTATTAGCAAAGACTCAGTAAATTGTTACAAAATCGTGACGATTCGATCCTGTTAATAAGAATTTAGCACAGTACTGTTCGGTTACGTCAGGTTCGTAGAATGATAGAGGATGCATTCTAACCAACGCTCAACGTATAATCTCGCGTCAATTTTTACAGTTAACGATTCTTTAGAAAAATTATTCTTAAGCTAAAACAACTTTAAGTTAAAACAGAGAGGAAGACCTAACATGCTCACCGTAAACGAATATTTTGCTGGAAAGGTAAAGTCCATAGCGTTACAAACAGCCACGCTGCCAGCAACAGTTGGGGTTATGGAACCCGGTGATTACGAATTTGGCACCAACCAACGCGAAGTAATGACGGTTATCTCCGGTGCTATCACGGCATTACTGCCTAATGCTAAAGAATGGAAAACATACAACGAAGGCGATTCTTTCGAGATTGAGGCTAACGTCAAATTCCAAGTGAAGTTAGATATTCAAACTGCGTATTTTTGCACTTACGGCTAACTGAAACTCTTCACTGCGCTGTTCAGGGCAGTGAAGAATCTAACAGTGGCAGTGGTGAGTCGAGTTTTAATTCAAGCGGTGGCACCGGACGACTGAAATAAAATCCTTGATAAGTATCACAGCCATTGTCACGCAAAAAGTCCATCTGAGATAAGGTTTCAACGCCTTCAGCAATGACTTTTAAACCCAATCCTCGCGCCATGTTAATAATGGTTTTGGTAATGATTTGGCCCTCTTCTTCTTTCTCTGCGCTTTGCACAAAACTGCGGTCGATTTTTAATTTATCAACTTGATAACGATGCAAATAGGCGAGCGAAGAATAACCTGTACCAAAATCATCGACGGCCAACATCACGCCTAATTTTTTAAGCCCAGAGATGGTGTTCAATACTTGGCTGGTAGGCTCCAGCAGTGCCCCTTCTGTTATCTCTAATTCTAACCAGC
>JARGOI010000143.1 GCA_029212275.1 Thalassolituus sp. | reverse complement strand
AAGAACGCACAGGTCGTGTTTACGACAAACTGTTTGAACAAATGCTCGAAGGCACTGTGTTACTTGAAACCAGCGGTCATGCCGTTGGTAAAATTAACGGTTTAACTGTCATGTCCTTGGGCGATACCAGCTTTGGTTCGCCAGCACGCATTACTTGTACAGTTTATCCAGGCAGTAAAGGCGTGGTCGATATCGAACGCGAAGTATCATTGGGTCAGGCGATTCACTCGAAAGGTGTGATGATTTTAAGTGGATTTTTGGGCAATCGTTATGCACAGAAATTTCCGCTCGCCATTTCTGCTCATATAGCCATGGAACAATCCTATGGCTATGTCGATGGTGATAGTGCCTCGCTGGCAGAACTCACTTGCTTAATTTCTGCGTTAATTAAAGCGCCCATAGCACAAAGCTACGCCATCACGGGTTCCGTGAACCAATACGGCGAAGTTCAAGCGATTGGCGGTGTGAACGAAAAAATCGAAGGCTTTTTCCGACTGTGCGACGCACGAGGATTAACTGGTAGCCAAGGCGTTATAATTCCGCATTCGAACACCCGTAATTTAATTTTAGATAAAGCCGTCACCGACGCCGTTGCCGCAGGAAAATTTCATATCTACGCGGTCAGTCATGTTGATGAAGCTTTGCAATTATTGTTAGAACGCAACCCAGGCATCGTAAAAGCCAATGGTGAATTCCCAGCAGGTACTATTAACGGCGAAATCATCGCACGCCTAAAAGCCATTGCTGAATTAGGTAATGAAAAAGTGAAAGCCAAACCGACAAAGAAGCCATCGAGTAGTGCGAAGTAACATTTGTTGGGTTACGCGCTTCGCGCTAACCCAACCTACGGGACTTACATTACCAAGCGATATTCGAATGCGATGTTAACATTATTGGGTTACGCGCTTCGCGCTAACCCAACCTACGGGACTGACATTACCAAGCGATATTCGAATGCGATATTAACATTATTGGGTTATGCGCTTTGCGCTAACCCAACCTACGGGACTGACATTACCAAGCAATATTCGATTGGGATGTTAACATTGTTGGGTTACGCGCTTCGCGCTAACCCTACCTACGGATTATTTCATTTCTAAAATAATTTTATTACTGTAAACGTAGATTGGATTAACGCAAGTACATATCTTAAAAATAGTAGGTTGGGTTAGCGCGAAGCGCGTAACCCAACAAACAGAATTCAACGTGTTAACAGCATCAAGTATCTACTAACTTCTTTGCCTAAAAAAAATCTGTAAGAAAATTCATTTCTCATGCATCGAAATAACGGTACGAGCATTGACCGAATGGTCTAAGTGCTTTGTCTTTACTGTTAAATATTCAGCATCATTGAAAAAAGCATTCATGGTCTCCGCGTCTGGAAAGTCGATGGTAAATATACGATTAATAGGCTCGTTTGACTTTGACTTAAGAACTTCGGAAACACGAAAATCAAAACCAAATGCTCCGCTATAACTGACTAAAATTGGTATCATGGCATTGCGGTATTTTTGATATTCCGCTTCATCAATGACGTTTAACCCCATGATTCTTTCAAAGCTCATTACTCTCTCCCTAATAAGTCTTGGCTTGCTATAGACTGTTTCATTTCAACGTTTCATTTTTTTGACTACAACTCTAAAAAAACTCTACCCTTTGTGTTACTGAGAAGCGACAGTTTTTGTACTTCACCATTGATAATCAATGATGATACCTTATTTAAAATGCAACCTATAGCGAGAACATTTGTATGAATCATACAACAGACTTTGATTTCATTGAGCCGGTTAAGCTAGCCGATAACCTGATGTTTTTCTATTGGGGTAGACACCCAAAACATGACAACATAGATATGCAACTCGGTGGGGGTGCCTACGTTATTTTTGAAGGTAATGAAGCCATCGCGATCGACAGTATGAACCTTCCCGGACATGGACGCTGGGTGCGCAACTACATGGAAAAAGAGTACGCTATTAGCAAATTCACACTGGTGAATAGTCACTGGCATGAAGATCATATTGCCGAGAATCATGTTTATGCTGACGGTCCCATCATTGCACATGAAGACACTCGCGCCTTAATGATTAAGCACCGCGATTCTTTGCAAACCGGAGCACATAATGGCGTGCCCGCATTTCCGGTGGTGCTGCCCACTATCTGTTTTCGTAATCGCTTGGATATTTGGTGCGGCTCCATAAAGATAGAGTTACACCAATTTGCGATTCATGAATTAGGCCATATTGCAGCTTACTTGCCAGATCAAAAAATCTTAATCGTGAGCGATATGCTTGAAGATCCAATATGGTTTTTCAGTTTTGATGTCGCCGATGCCGACACACAAATTGCAGAACTTCAGCGTATGAGTGGGATGCAGTTAGATCATATTTTTCCAGTGCATGGCGACCTAGATACCATCCGCAACGGTGGCTACGATGGTTCATTGATTCAACATAATGCCGACTATTTAACGCAAATGATGGCAAAAAAAGATTCTTCAGATTTCAGGCAAATGAAGGTCGAGCAATTTATTCAGCAAGCGCTAGACATTGGAGAACTGCATTGGTGGGAGCCTTATCGACAAGTTCATACGGTGAATATTAAGACTATAGAAAAGTTATCCATACGTTAAAACTAAAAAGGCTGAAGTATTCATTCAGCCTTTTAAGTTTTTTACACTACTAATTTGTAAGCGTTAATACCCCACGGCTAATGGTACAAATGCCACTATTAACAAAGCTGTGGCCATAGTAACCAAAGGCAATAGAATTTTTTCGTGTCGGTACCAAAAACTTTCACCGATCACGTCAAGTTTTGATAAACGTACTTCTTCTTCACCCACTACCTGACGGGTAAGTAGATGGTTTAAGGCAACCGGCGGACTGAGATATCCAAGTTCAAATGCTACTAAAGTCACCATCCAGAAATGTACGGGATCAATCCCTGCTTGGTAAGCAATACTGGCTATCGAGACGCTAACCAGCACAACCGCCCCGTAAGGATCCATAATCATGCCGATAATGACTAGAATCGCCACGAGAGACGCCATCGCCAGCCAAATAGAACCAAATTCAAGTGGCACCATGGTCATGATTTCGGAACGTTCAACCACACCACCCAAACTCATCGACATGCCCATTAACATTAATAATGCACCGATGTGGACGCTGGCTTCTTTGGTAGATTCACGAATAGTGCTCTCCATGGAATCATTTCCACTTTTGAGATCACTCAAGGAAGTATGAAGGCGTTCTTCTGCATAATTCGCATTCATATTCTCACGTTTGAGAAAGCCTTTTTCTTGGGCGATACGCTCATAAACCAGAATCGCAAGCAGTAACACTGGCAAAATAATAGGCGCAGAAAATTCATCCAAGTGTGCATTTAGCAGCAGAGAATACAACACCAAAATAACCGAAATGAGGATCACATAGGGTAGCAAAGGTTTCAGAGCGTTTAAGAACTGCGACCAAGAGTCTGATTCGAGTTTCGCTAAAGCGCCTTTGGTTTTACGTGTAAGAAGTGCATAAAAGGTAAATAAAGAAATAGTTAACAAAAATACTTTTCCACCCCAACCAAACAATTGATCGGTAGTTACTTCATTATTCAGGGCCGCAACGATAACAACCAATAGACATGGACGCAGCACCACCCCTAAAGAACCGGACATCGCCGATGCCGCCAGAGCCAATTGTCGACGTGCACCACCGCGACGCAGCTCCATATAAACTAAGCTACCCACGGCAATGATAAATATACCAGAACCACCCGTATACGCGGTTGGCAAAGCAGCCAAAGCTACGACGGCGATGGCGAAAACCTCTGGCGCTAGATTGAAAGGACGGAAAACATTAAATACTTTTTGAACCATTTCTGTGCGCTTTAACAACATCCCGATCCAGACATACAAGCCAACACTCAGGAATAACTGCGACATTTCCATCATCTGATTAAGATAGATAGCAATACCCGCCGGATGATCGGCTAACAGAAAATATAGGCCCGTTCCCATAGCCATGCTGGCATACAGCGGAACAGCTAGCTGTGCCTTGAGATAACTGCCTCCTGGAAGGGCATCTTTAGGAATAACAAAAAACTGATAAATAGAAATAAAGATCGGCGCAGCGAAACCAAAAATCCAGATCCAATGCAAAACGGCATGCTCAAGCGGTACGACGACACCGGAAGAAAAGACGATTTCTTTAAAGCTATAAACCGAGTAAAAAAGAATACTGAACGCGATCATCTGTGCAACAGCCGCTACACGATAATCCATCACAGTTTCCATTGGTTTTAACGCAATGTGGTGCCTACGGAACAGAGCCATACCACCACAAATCAGTACGAGTATCGCTAGGAAGATACGCGCGCTAGCAATACCGAATTGACCAAATTCGGCAACGCCCTTCTCAACACTGCGAAAGACTTTTAACCCAGGAGTGACTTGATCTTTAATCTCTGCATAATGTTGCTGTTTAACCAGGCACTGTTCTTTTAACGCCACCAAGGATTGTCGCAACATACCTTCGTCTGGTGCTTCCGCGGCAAAGAGATCAAATGCAAGATCTTCTTCAGCACTCGCTTGCGCTAATCGTTTTTGAACTTCAGTCTCGACATCAAAAGCCGAATCACAGGTCGGTGCGACAGGATCGTTACGGAGTTCAAAATAACCATCCCATACAGTCTCGCCTAATTGTAATAACTGAGCATGGATTGTAGTTCCTGTATTGAACAATATGATAAACACTAATATAAAAAAAGTGGGGAACGATGTTAACCAATCAATCTTAACTTGGTGACTACTCTGTCTACTGTTTACCATAACCAACCTATTTAGAATTTTTTGTTCATTCTTATATTCGCAGCTAATTTTTCATCTAAAACTGAAACAGTTTTGAAGTTAAAATATTAATAAGAGATTTTAGCCATTCTATCGGGTCGAGATAATCCCATTTCAATATACAGGTGTCAATAAACATTATTCATAGCATACATATTAATATTTTTAAATTTCAGACACCCTCTCCAATCTGATCACTAATGAAGTTGAAAACTTAACCAAAAGGTATTTTTTGAAGAATGTAATTTTTTACAGTATTAAGAATATTAGTCATATAAAATAAAATTTATATTACTGAATTTTGTCAGAGAAAAATTTAAAATAATAATTCTTAAATTTTTACCCGTAAAATACTAGCGAAAAATGCCTAGAATATAATCACAATATAAGCGATGCATGACTTTAATGATGATTATTTATATGTAATTAACAATAGTTCTATAACTATTTGAGATCACTTAGCATCGATTTTTTTAAACTATTTTGTACTGACTCATCAGACAACCAAATACCAAACAATGCTTGCTTAAACTCCAACCCTTTAACCGTTGCTTGTAGGACATTATTGCGAAAAATCTCTACACCAACATCAGGTTGGTAATATAAATCAAATACATCATTTAGCTGTAATTCATTTCTAAATACAGCAATCATAGTTTCAATTTCTTTACGAATCGGCGCGACATTGCCATGAGTTGAGTGAGCAAATCCATCCATGGTGGCATCAGCAAAGCGATCGGGAGTGATCTTGTCCGAGATAATATTGATTCGAATATTCATCTCATCATTCGCATCGATAATTGCTTTGGCAGAATCGTACTGAGTATCTAGGTAAAGACCAGCAACATAAAGATCTAAAAAGAACTTCGTACGAACACCGGCACCGTTCAACTTGAGTGAATGATCAGAAAATTTAAGATCATCCGCTATTTTGACACCATGCACTTTTTCTGCGATCGCACTAAATGAATAGGAACAAAGCAGCAATATTATTATCATTATTTTATGCATATCATCCTCCTGATGAGGGCTTGGGTCTTTCAATAGAATTGTCATTCTGTGCGATAGTATTATCGTACTCTATAAAATTCTATTAACTATTTTTCGCAACCGGCAGGCGCTTTGGCTACGGGCATTTAGCAGCTCTTTATTAGGAACCAGTAACTCTTAACTAGAAACTAGAAACCAGCAACAAAGAAACGTTAAAAGCATAAAATCACGAGATTTCAACCACAAAGAAGCCAATGAGGTCTATTCATCACCCCAATGACTTTCTTTTGGCAAGCGATCAGCGAAATTCTTTTAAGTTCTTTTGAACATAAAGCAAAGTCATTTCTACAAGGTTTTCACCACTGTCGTAAAAGCGATCATCCAGTTCGGCAATGTCGTCAGGATGTTCGCTTTCGATAGCATCGAAAACGTCAATACGCTCGTCTTCATCGGAAGGAATACGACGTTCAGGAAACAACTCAATTATATGATCAAGCAACTGTGAACTTACTCGTGCCTTGATACGCTCCAGTGACTCCAACGTCTCTTCTGCACGGGCACCAGCCTCGTGATGGAAAAACTGGACAAAACCACCATTTTCCATTTCTCGTAGAAGTTGATCGATGCAATAAACGGTTTTCTCTGCATCGCTCAAGGCATCAAAGCCAACGTTAGTTTCTTTCTCGTAGATTACGTCGGTAATCTGAAGAAATGAA
>JARGOI010000142.1:2520-6549 GCA_029212275.1 Thalassolituus sp. | reverse complement strand
TGAGGCGGCCATGGCAACCAAGCGGCGGATAAAAAAATAATCGACAGTCATGTATAGCGCCGAGCGCGATTCCCATAGAGTATGATATGTTTGCATTTCTGCTGTTTAATCGGTTGAGTCTTGACTAAACAGCGGCGCATAAGCGCGTAATTCTAAAACGACTGACTTCGAGAGGCCAGTATGGATCAGCGACGGGATTCCCTCGCACTTTGGGCAAGCACCGCTTTGCACCACCATGTTCAGCATCATTTACAGCAGCGTTCATCCAGCGCTTCTGACGAGAATATTACTCGTGATTATTCTGAGCGACCTAATTTACGCATAGAGATGGTATCAGGTGATGCCAGCTTTCGGCGTTATTTTCGCATTTTTGACGATGAAAAACACTGGATTGCTGTCGATGCACCAGCGGATAAAGAAAACAATCCACAATTCGTTGGTATAGCCAACCAATGGCGTCAACATGGCGTGGCCGTTCCCGAGGTGTTGGCATACGATTTTGAACAGGGGTTTATGCTACTCGAAGACTTTGGTGACGCGATACTTTGGCCAGCGTTACACCAACCTAATTTGAGTCTTAAACACGTTCAGGAAATATATCGTCCGGCGGTCGATGAGTTATTAATGCTGGCCTCGTTGCCTACGACAGACCTACCTTTGTACGACGCAACCGTTTTACGCAATGAAATGGCGTTATTTACCGACTGGTTGTGCGTCCAGCAGCTCGATTTAATTTTGAGCGAGTCAGAAAAAGTAATGTTAAACCAAGTATTTGATCGGTTGGTCGCCTCGGCGCTATCGCAACCGCAGGTGACGGTACACCGAGATTATCATTCTCGAAATCTGATGTTGTGTCCGGACGGTCGCTTAGGTGTGATCGATTTTCAGGATGCCATGCGAGGCCCTCTAACTTACGATCTTGTATCATTGTTACGTGACTGCTACGTGCGCTGGCCAGAATCACTGGTGGATGATTTGTTCGATTATTGGTACGAGCAGTATTCCTCACTGATAGATAATACTCAGACTGATTACTCACCAGATCACACTTCAGATCACACCAAGATAGCTAAACCAACGCTGCGACAAGCGTTCGATTGGATGGGCATGCAACGGCATTTAAAAGCAGCTGGAATTTTTGCACGCCTCAATTTGCGCGATGGCAAAGACGGGTATCTCAAAAGTATTCCCAATACCTGTCAGTATTTGTGTGAAGTAAGCGCTAGCTACGAAGAATTCGCCGAGTTAAATCTCTGGTTGAATGACGTGTTTATGCCAAGGTTGAATGAGGTGTTTTCGCTACAACCACAGGCTATTAATGAATGAAGGTCATGATCCTAGCTGCTGGTAGGGGCGCGCGTATGGCGCCGTTAACCGATTCATGCCCCAAGCCATTACTTCCCATAGCGGGTAAACCTTTGATTGTGCATCATTTAGAAAAGCTGGCGGCGGCCGGGTTTCAAGACATTATCATTAATCACGCATGGCTAGGGGAGCAAATAGAACAGACCCTTGGCAATGGCCAGCAATGGGGATTACGTATTCATTATTCGCCTGAAGCGCAAGCTCTGGAAACCGGAGGTGGAGTGTTTCAAGCATTACCTTTCTTGCGCAATGCGCAAGACACCGATGAAGAGAATGATGAACCATTTTTACTTGTAAATGGCGATGTTTGGACCGAATGGGATTATCGCCATGCGAGAGCAATGCGTTTAGCAAAAGATGATGTGGCCGCACTTTGGTTGGTACCTAATCCTGAGCATAACTCAAAGGGAGACTTTCTTTTGCAAGGTACACGAGTGATCGACCTTTCTGAGAATATTTCTGATCCCGACACGTTAACCTTCAGTGGCATCAGCTTATTGCGACCTTCATTATGGGAAGGTCGCACAGCAGGCTGTTATCCTCTTGCTCCCATGCTGCGACAAGCGATGCAGAATAATGCGGTCAGCGGATCATTGCTGGAGGCTACATGGGTGGACGTGGGCACGCCACAAAGGTTAGCGGCTTTAGAACAATATCTTACTAGTGAGATCGCTCATTGAAACCACTCGGTGACAATAATCGCGCTTGGCTTGGCAAAGCCACAGGTGCAGCACTTGGATTGCTGGGCGGCGGTCCTTTTGGCTTAGTCGTGGGTGCGATTGCTGGGCATATGATTGACCGAGTCACCGAACGTGCTGCGCTACCGTCACCGAAATCTTTATCCACGGCGCAAGAAACGGCCTTTTTTAGGATTGCCGGTTACATGAGTAAGGTCGATGGACGCGTTAGTGAAGCGGAAATTCAAGCGGCGACGAAAATAATGGTTGCTATGAGCTTGTCTGAAGCGCGCAAGCAAGAAGCGATTCGGCAATTTAATTTCGGCAAGCAAACTGCCTACGAATATTCTCCTGATGTGACTTCTTTGCAGCATGCATTATCGGCATCACAAAAAGAGCTAATGATGTCTTGGTTCGTCGGTTTAAGTTTGGCCGATGGCAAGTTGGTATCAGAAGAAAAGCAGTTGTTGCATAACATTGGTGCGGCATTTTCGTTAAGCCGATGGCGCTTAGCGTGGATGATACAGCGCAACAAGCCGGTGTCTGAATGGGAACAAGATAGCCAGCACAGCAACAAATATAAAAGGCAACAAAACAGCCAGCAAGGTCGTCGCGAACAGCAGGGGTCCCAGAGAGACACAAAACAACGCAGTGAGCAAAACCAACAGCGGCCAAAAAATTCTCAGCAAGGTCCGTCTGCTGATGGCAAAAAAAACACAGGTCAGCAAAAGTACCGTGTGACTTCACAAGAAGCTCGAGCCCGCCAAGAGTTGCGCTTAGATATCCACGCGAGCATTAGTATCGGCGACATTAAAAAAGCCTATCGCCGCTGCATGAGTGAGTTGCATCCCGATAAAATGATGGCTCGCGGAGCCAGTGAAACGGCCATACGTGCAGCACGTGATCGCATTCCCAAAGTGCGTGAAGCTTACGAGTTTTTACTTGAATGTCGCGCTAAATAACCGTTAATCGTGATGTTTGAGATTGCCTCTGAGCGCTTTCTTCGTACCATGCTGAACCTTAGCTTCAACTCGGCGGCGCTTGGAAGCTTTGGTCGGTTTAGTCGCTAAGCGCTTGGTTTGTGTGCGGGTGGTTTCTAAAATAAATTGTCGCAATCTTGTAAGAGCATCTTCACGATTCTTTTCTTGGGTTCTAAAACGTTGTGCCTTAATAACAATAATACCTTGCTGTGTGATGCGCTGATCGCCGCAGTTGAGTAATTTTTCTTGCCATTCATGGGGTAACTTCGATTGGCGAATGTCGCAACGAAGGTGAATCGCCGAGGACACCTTGTTCACATTCTGACCGCCAGCACCCTGTGCTCTTATAGCCTTTAATTGAATATCTTGCCATTTAATATGGACGCCGCGACCAATAAAAAAACCATTGTTAGGTTGTTTCTCTTGCTCTTGATGCGGTGTTATCTGCTCATCGCTCATAGTGTGACGGGTACCTTATTTAAGTGAAAAGCGATTGCCCAAAAATGGCAAAAAGCACCAACAATGACAAAAATATGCCATACCTCATGAAATCCAAACCAACGTGGCCAAGGATCCGGCCATTTTAGAGCATAAACTACGGCTCCTAAGGTATAAGCGATGCCACCATACAAGAGCCACCATAAAGCGTCGGGTGGCGTAGTCTCCATGGCCGGTTTCGCAGCAAATACGACCAACCAGCCCATGGCGACATAAATGACGGTCGAAAACCAGCGCGGTGCGTCAATCCAAAATAATTTTAAAAATACGCCAGCCAATGCCAAGGACCAAACAACCGCTAGCAAGGTCCAGCCAGCAGAGCCGTGCATAGGAATTAAACAAAAGGGGGTATAGCTGCCGGCAATGACTAAAAAAATTGCCATGTGATCAATACGCTTAAGCCACAATAGAGCTGACTCTGGAGCGAACACTAAGTGGTACACCGCGCTGGTTAAAAACATCAAAAACAACGTTGCACCAAATACGGTAAACGATACCATGTGCCATAT
>JARGOI010000142.1:0-2420 GCA_029212275.1 Thalassolituus sp. | reverse complement strand
AAAACATCAAAAACAACGTTGCACCAAATACGGTAAACGATACCATGTGCCATATGCCGCCATACAGCGCAGCTTGAACTGATAAAATGCACAAACCAGCGATGGCCAGTACTGCCCCCAGTAAATGGGTTAGACCGCTAATAGGATCACGAAATATGTGGTGCATAAGTTACTCGTTAGTATATTCAGAGGTGCTTAAATGATACACGTCTTCAAAATGGCTCGTTCCCGAGGGACTGTTTAATCTCATGTCGATACTAGCGCAGGCGCATAAGAAAGGCGATTTGAGCACCAATGCTAGTAATTTGCCTCGTTCGTCAGCAACAACGTCGGTATGGTGGTTGTATTTAATAGCGACAGCCAAGCAGCATTTGTATTGCGGTGTTTCGACCGATGTGCAGCGACGTTACACGGAGCACAGCAGTCATCCGCGCCTCGGATCTCGATATTTAAGAGGCAAGGGGCCTTTATCTTTGGTATTTGAGATCGAAATTGGTACTCGTAGCCAAGCACAAAGAGCTGAGTATTTTGTGAAAAACATGAATGTACCTGAAAAGCGTCGTTTGATTGCCGGCTGTGATGAGTTAAAAAAAGCGCTGCTGGCGGCTGCATACACAGCAAAATAAACATAGAGATGACGATATACTCGCGTGGTGTTACCTTACGCCACGAGCAGTATGCTCGATTTTTGACTATTATTTAGCTTTGAATGATGTTCAAGGTTTAAACTTGGCATCATCAAAGGGTAGAATCAATGTCATCACATGGACAGAAATTATAATATGTTTACTGCTATATGGTCAGCTAGAGGCTATTTGTTGCTTGCAATACTGACCTTTGTTGTCTTTTTATTGATATATACCCCTATCCATTTTGTATGGCGCTTTGTCGAACCTATTGTTCCTAAAGGACAAGTTGCCCTTGATCAAATTAGCGGTACAGTTTTGCATGGCAGTGCGCGCATAAGTATCGCCAACAGTGATTCGTTCAAAACCCAATGGCAACTTAATCCATTGTCCTTATTGGGCGGTAATCTTGCTGCCAATATTGATGTCGACAATCCAAGACTGCGGATTAATGCCGATGTCGTGGCATCAGGTATTATCACCGGCTCAATAACATCCGTGTCACTTAGTAATTTAGATGGCTATTTAAATAGTCAGATACTGTTACCTTACCTGCGCCCCTTAAATGCAGATTTACAGGGTGAATTTGAGTTATCTGACATTGGTGTGACTGCCAATCCGCAGAATGGGCAGTTTTCTGAGGCAACGGGAAGAGTTTTGTACTCGGGAGGAGAAGTCACCGCACAACTGCAACGTCAGCGCGATACTATCAAATTGCCGTTGATGGTGGGTGAACTCTCAATGGATAATGAGACTGCCATTATGATGGTTTCTGATGAGTCAGATAACGCGTTAGGAAAGCTGTACATGCAACCGGATGGTTGGGGAGGCGTCAGCGTACTTAAACGTGCATTGGACGCGACTGCGCAACCATGGCCGGACCAAGCGGCGACCGCCGATACCGTGGTCTTTGAAGTGTCACATAAGATTCTATAACCTGCGGGTATTGGGGACGTTAAACAAGTGGAAATCATTAAGTGAATAGCAGTACATCACTACAAGCCTGGCAACGTTGGGTTAAACGTTTCGTTTTGACGATATTAACCGTATTGTTAACTTGGCTGCTGGTGCAAATTGTTTGGCTGATTGTCGCTCCTCAGCCTTTATATTTACCTGCACCTTCTGTTGGCAATGTCGGTTCTTCGACTGCATCGCAAGCCAGCAGTGCGCAATATCATGTATTTGGCGAAATGGGGAAAGAACCCATCATCGCACAAAAAACAGTCGATGCTCCAGATACGCGCTTACGCCTAGAATTGGAAGGTGTGATGCAGGCATCGGTGCCTGAATTGTCAAGTGCGATCATTGCTAAAGCAGGTTCGGGTGGTGAGTTTTATCGAATTGATGAGGTCGTTCAAGGGCGCACCAAACTTTATGAAGTGTATTCTGATCGAGTCATCCTTGATACGGTCGGAAAACTTGAGACCCTGAAATTTACTGAGTTTTCTGCACGTGGTGTGGGTGTCTCTGCGGCGGAGCAAGCACCAAGACAAACCTCAGAGAATCAAGCGGCCGATCTGCGTGGTCAATTTAGCCGAATTAGACAACCGAGTGATTTTTTAGCAATCGCCAGCGAAGCATCACAACAAGATCCTAATGCCATTATTCAGGGATTAGGGTTGCAAACCAGTGGTTCCGGTAGCGGTTATGCAGTGACGTCAGGTTCGGTTTTAGTAAATGCAGGAATGCAAGTCGGTGATCAAATTTTGTCAGTGAATGGACAAGGTTTGGGCGACCCTGCCAATGATCAAATGCTCCTAGAGCAGGTAATGAGTGAAGGCCGTGCGCAAATTG
>JARGOI010000141.1 GCA_029212275.1 Thalassolituus sp. | reverse complement strand
GTAAAAGTGATCATAAAAAGCAACTCGCCCGTGAGAAGTTTTCTAAGGGCCGAATTTAGTTAAAACTGGCACTATTAGCCAGCAATCCTTTTATCCAACATGGCGATATGATCGGTCATCTGTTGCTGCACCTTGTCAGCGAACGCACGGGCATCGGCAGCCACCAAGCCAGTACTCGGCAGTGGCTCAAGAAATTCAATAATGGCTTCGCCTGAGCGCCAATGACCAGGATGGATATTACGATGCGTGCTACTCATACAAATGGGGACAATGGGCAAGCCTGATTCGATTGCCAAATGAAACGCGCCGGTTTTGAACGGCAACAAACCCTTACCGCGACTGCGTGTCCCTTCTGGAAAAATCCACACCGAACAATTTTTCTCTTTAATCCGTCGAGCGGTTCCGGCCATAGTTTCACGAGCCTTAGATCGATTACCGCGATCAATTAAAATATTACCCGCTAACCAATACACCAAACCAAAGATAGGAATAAATAAGAGATCTTTCTTACCAAGCAGCACGGTATTGCGAGGCATCGCGCCACCCAGTAGGCAGACATCTAACGAATCTTGATGATTGACCACGTAAATAACGCCGGATGAATCCTCCGCGGGCGCATTAATGATACTAACCTTGGCACCCAGTAACGTTTTGCCAGTGCTATAAACGCGACAACACAGGGCAGTATTGTTGCGATGAAAAGGCCTAAAAACACAAATAAGGAGATTGATCATGCTTGCCACAAAAAAATGAATAGGCATCAACACTGCGCGCAGAAAAATTAGCATGTCGTTCCAGTTAAAAAAGAAATGAAAAGCGGCTGTTAACGTAAGAACAGTCGATACGCTGGGTTATCTGTTTCGTCCCAATAACGATAACCCAAGTCATTAAGATAGATATGCAACTGCTCGCGATTTTCGTCGTTTAACTGCAGTCCTACCAGTACCCGACCATACGCCGCGCCATGGTTGCGGTAATGAAACAGCGAGATATTGAAGCGCTTACCCAGGGTGCGTAAGAACTTTAACAGCGCACCCGGACGTTCAGGGAATTCAAAGCGATAGACACGTTCATCGTCGACGCTATTAGGCGCATGGCCCCCCACCATATGACGAATGTGGTACTTGGCGATGTCATTATCAGTGATATCCAAAACGGGGTATTCTTCCGCTTGCAGCTCAGTTACCAGCTTAACGCGAGATCCCTTCTCGGCATCCACCTTCACTCCAACGTAGATTTGCGCTTCGTTGGCGTCGCCGTAACGATAGTTAAATTCGGTGATTGGGCGCTTACCCAACAACTGGCAAAAACGTTGGAAACTGCCGGGGCGCTCAGGGATGGTCACCGCTAAAATAACTTCGCGACCTTCACCGATTTCCGCCACTTCAGAGATATAACGTAAGCGATCAAAATTAACGTTAGCACCGCTTAAAATGCCCACCAATTTTTTATCGTGACATTGTTCACGTGCGACGTATTTTTTAATGCCAGCAATAGCCAAGGCACCCGCTGGTTCGCTGATAGCACGTGTGTCATCAAAAATATCTTTTATTGCCGCGCATAATTCGTCTGGCGTACAGGTGATCACCTCGTCAACGTGGTCTTTGCAGATTTCCCATGTATTTTTACCGATTTGTGCAACGGCAACGCCGTCGGCAAAAATACCGACTTCGGGCAAAATGACCCGGTCGCCGGCCGCCATAGCTGCGGCTAAGCAAGCAGATTCGGTGCTTTCAACGCCAATGATTTTCACCTGTGGTGCCATCGCTTTCACAAATGCGGCGATGCCCGCGATGATGCCACCACCCCCCACCGGAACAAAAATCGCGTCCGGCAGATCATCCATTTGCTGCAAAATTTCCATCCCTATCGTCCCTTGACCAGCGATGGTCAGAGGATCGTCGTAGGGATGAATGTAGGTATAGCCTTTTTCTTCGACCAACTTTTGCGCATGGGCGGCCGCTTCGTCGAAGGCATCACCGTGCAAAATAACTTTCGCACCACGAGCCTTGACCGACATGATCTTGATTTCAGGAGTAGTGCGCGGCATCACGATAACGGCTTTGATGCCTAGTTTTTTCGCCGCCAACGCCAACCCTTGGGCGTGGTTACCGGCTGACGCGGCGATCACACCGCACGCTTTTTCGGCGTCGGTTAGCTGTGCAACTTTGTTGTAAGCACCGCGAATTTTGAACGAATAGACCGGCTGTTTGTCTTCTCGCTTAATAAGAATATCGTTACCTAAGCGCTCACTGAGAAAGGTGGCCATTTCTAACGGCGACTCTATTGCCACGTCATAGACGCGCGACTCAAGTATTTTTTTTAGGTAATCGTTCAACATACACGGAGTTCCAAACAAATCATAAGACAGGCGCGCATTGTAACGCATGAGCGCATATAATTCTTTGCTTCTATTGTTTGCTTTTAAATAGACAAGACGTTTGGCGACGATAATCAGAGACGCTGTTCGTCAGTTCAGGTAGTTCGCAACGATAAGCTCTGTTAAGTTATAAGCGTGCAATCTGAACCAAAAGATAAGATAAAATTTTGAATCATCAGAATAGAATCAAGATTTAGCAACTCAGTCAGAAGTTACCCACCCAAAAGTAGGTCAAATAATGAGCATAAACCAAGACGATCTTAAACGTGCGGTTGGCCAAGCCGCCGTTGACTACATCAAACCGCACCTCGACGATGACAGCATTATCGGAGTGGGCACAGGTTCGACAGCGAATTGCTTTATTGATGCTCTGGCAGAAGTAAAACATCTATTTGATGGTGCGGTAGCAAGTTCCGAAGCATCGGCCGAGCGCTTGAAAAGTCATGGTATTCCGGTTTATGAACTAAACAACGTGCCGCAGCTTGATTTTTACATCGACGGCGCTGACGAAATTAACGCTCGCTTAGAAATGATCAAAGGCGGTGGCGCTGCACTGACCCGTGAAAAAATCGTTGCTGCCGTAGCTAAAACCTTTATCTGCGTGGCGGATGAGTCTAAGCAAGTGGATTTATTAGGCAACTTCCCACTCCCCGTTGAAGTCATTCCCATGGCGCGTTCTTATGTGGCTCGCGAATTAGTAAAACTTGGCGGCGACCCGGTGTATCGCGAGGGGATTATCACTGATAACGGCGGCGAAATTCTGGATGTATATAATTTACACATACAGTCACCGTCGCAACTTGAGTCCGATATCAATCAAATCACCGGGGTCATTACCAACGGGTTATTTGCCTTACGTAACGCCAATATTTTATTACTCGGTACGCAGCAGGGTGTAAAGCAAATCACCTTGTAGAAAACGGATAACGGCCATGACGAGGGAAACGACAACAGAGACATCATCAGACAAAAACAAAGGCCTATTAAAACGCGGCTGGGTGCAGTTTTTAATGTTTTTGCTGATGTTAATTGTGTCACTGCTTGTCGCTGGCTATTTATTGTTGATTCCCCTGCTCAACCGTTGGCTTCCGCCCCTGCTCGATAACTTTATTGCACCGGGCAGCAGCATTGAAATCAAGCAATTTACTCGAGATAAATTCAGCGTTAAGTCGCTCAATATAGCGCCCACTGCCAATGTGGTAGTGCAGTTATATGACGCCGATTTGAACTATAAAAATTACAGTATTTTCCGCGGTCAAGCTGACTCTCTGCACGTTCGCCGCATGACGATTGTGGTTGGAGAGTCTGAGGTCGAAGTTTCTGCCACAGGTGCTGTTGCACCAACACCTGCTGCTTACACAGGAAACTCTTCATCTAACACCTCCCATGATTGGTTAAATACCACCATTTCTCTGCCGCAACTGCAGGATTACTTATCCTTACCCGTCGACAAAATCGACATCGATGAATTAATCATCGAACTGCCTGACATTGCCTTAATTCTGCAAGCAAGTGTCACCCCCGAACAATGGCAATTAACCGGTACTGCGCAACTCAGTCATATGCCTATTCCAGTGAATATAGCGGGACGTTTGCAGCAGCAAGACGGTAAGTCCGATCTTTTAATTTTATTGTCAGATAAAACAGAAGTGCTGGCACAGCTGTGGCTAGGTTTGTCGCAGTCAGATGATGCTAGCTATGCCGATATTCGTTTTAGCGCCGACGTCCCCACCTTAAAAGCAAGTTTAGCAAACGACTTAACCTTGCCAATAAATGCAAAAAAAATCAGCATCGATGGCTGGCTAATGAGTCCCAACGAAGCGCTCTGGCCTCAGGACTTACAAACCGAATTAGACGCGACACTTTCAATCAAAAAGTCGAAAATCGCGGAAGATATTGTACTTTCATCCACAAAGATAAAAGCACAATTACAACACCCTTCGGCCAGTGAAGATTGGCAATTAAATTTTAGCAGTGACGCGCTTATTGCAGATTATGCTTTGGCGGCTAACGAGACGTGGCGTATTCATTCAAAAGCCATCAAGGTTGCCGCATCGTGCGCAAACGACATGCTCTCATGCAAAGCATCCTCGGTTATTGAGTTAATGCTCGACGGCTCCAGCAAAACCAAAGTAAAGCTATCGCCAAAAGTTAAATGGACGAGCAACGACGCACTGAATATCACATTACCGTTAACTTATGACTACTCGCAATCAGCTCAAGCGGACCTCCCTGCTTGGTCAATGCAGGCTAAAGGGCTGATGAACGGATTGTTAAAATCAACAGGAGAATGGCAATTAAGCTCGAAAAGAGGATTGGCGTTAAGTGGACATGTTCAGCCTTATCAAATCGCAGCAAACGAACAATGGACGCTATCTCCGTTAAGCGGTCAGGCATTCACCAACCTTGAAATTTCCGGCAACACGGACGATCTAACACGCTTCACTTCCACTGTTATAGAGTTAAATTTATTTCCTTGGAACGCTCGCAGCCAAGAACGTGAATTATTATTCGGTCGCTCCTCCATGTCATGCCAGCCGGGCATATTAGACACAAAAAAAATCAGCGGCTCCTTACTTGGTGAGTGCAATATTGAGCTGCGATTGCAAGATTCGCACTGGGATTTGTGGCCCATCCCCGATATGAAAATCAGCGGCCCCATTGAATTTGTGTTTGATGATCGTCGTCAACAATTGGAAGCAACTTTAGATATTGTCGCCGCCAACCAAGGCATTCACTTACGCGCCAATGCCGAGCACGACCTATTAAAAAACATAGGGAGCATGCAGTGGCAATTGAAAGAATCGGCGATTAACTGGAAGACTCTAGGCTTAGACGACATGGCTAACTTAACCAGTACTGAGTTGCTCAGTGGCGCGATGTCAGGCCAAGGCTGGATCGACTGGGAGCTGGTCACAGATACTGCTGATGCTTCGCAATTTTGGCAAATCATCCCCGATACTATGTTGCGCTTAGAAAATGTTAGCGCGATTTATGACAATAGCCTCACCCTCGATAGTTGGAATGCCATGGTGGCATTGCGTCGGCCCCAATTTGGCGATTATGTATTGGATGCGCAAATTTCCGGATCAAGTATGGATACTGGAGTGAAGTTTTCTAATCTGCTCGCGCGAAGCCAAACTCGTTTCCCGACAGACTTTAGCTACTTCGATTTATCTGTGTTCGAAATGCATACCGATGTGTTGGGTGGTCGCATTTATACGCCTCTTATTCGCTACGATAGTCGCAAAGAAAGCAATGCTTTCGGCATACGTATGGATCATATCGCACTGAGTGAACTGGCGAAAATCGAAGCTAAAGCCGGTATCGAGGCCAATGGTTTATTAGACGGTGTCTTGCCTATCATCATCACCAAAGACGGCATTCAGGTACCAGGCGGCACCCTGTTAGCACGCGATCCGGGAGGCCTTATTCGCTATCGCGGTGACAACGCCGAGGCGTTAAAAGAAAGCGATCAATCGGTCGGAATGGCGATGAATTTGTTAGATAATTTCTTATACAATGAATTAGCATCCGGCATTCAATACGAACCCGATGGCAGTCTTAAAATAAACCTGCAATTTCAGGGACACAATCCTGATTTCTTTGACGGACAAGAAACCCACTTAAACGTTAATCTCGACTACAACCTACTCGACTTACTGGAAAGTTTGCGGGTTACCCGAGACGTAGTCGACAAGCTAGAACAAAAATACCGGTAACAAAAAGCCTAGAAAATGTAACCTAGGCGATCTTGGCCACTTCTGAATAACACAGTGATGCCCATTGAGACACTTGCCAGAAAAACCGTTCCTATGTCATATATCCGTAACAATTCACATCCAAACTCCAGCAATAAATACTTCTATGCAGAATTAATAGTCGAAAGCAGGCTACAATCGCGGGTAATAGTAAATTCGAACGGCCCTTAATCAAACGTTCCGACTCGAACAGCCCTGCTAGGAGATCCACCATGGCTTTCAACGATGTACAACGCTTATTTCCAGACACTCGTATGCGCCGTATGCGTCGCGATAACTTTTCGCGCCGCCTAATGCGCGAAACACAACTCACCGTGGACAGTCTGATTTATCCTATGTTTGTACTCGAGGGTCATCAAGAGCGTGAGGCCATTGCCTCTATGCCTGGCATTGAGCGTTTATCTATTGATTTGTTAGTCGCCGAAGCCAAGCATTTGTATG
>JARGOI010000140.1 GCA_029212275.1 Thalassolituus sp. | reverse complement strand
GCCTTAGTGATAAGTGTCCGGTACATTGATCTTCATCATTTGCTAATCGAGCAATGGTTTCGTTCAGCCGTCTCATAAACCAACTGATGCTCATAAGTCGAGAGCGCCATTCGGTAATATATCGATTCAACATAAACCATTCGGCTTCTTGGATGGATTCTCCCCGTTGGAATTTTTGCGACAGCAAGTTACCTTGATACAACTGATGCCAACGTTCAACAATCTCAAGATTTGATAATGTATCTAACGTATTTTTGTTGATATGGAGCACAACATGAAAGTGATTCGACATCACCGCATAAGCAGCAATATCAATGCAAAATACTTTTGCTTGATCCAATAAGAGCTTTTCAATCCAGCCTCTACGATGCTCGAAGCTACGACCAGCGCTATCTGTGCCGCATAGGAAGGCTTTACGAACACAGCGCGACACACAATGGTAATAGGGGGTTGCTTCGAGCGAGATGAGTTCCTTTCTGGGTTTAGGCATAACAAAATCCTATGTTTGCATTTACTTCTAGAATAGCAGGGTAATATTTAGAGCAACATCACCCGAAATTACTAGAAATAGAAAACTAATCTGGTACTTTATTGTTAGACCGTAGGGGTGACTGTCCGTAAAGCACTTGGACCGTTGGGATGACTGTCCGTGAAGCGCTTGGTCCGTAAAGCGCTTGGTTGGGATGACTAGACCGTTGGGATGACTGTCCGTAAAGCGCTTGTATTTGGCTAAACAACAACGGAATTGTGTCGTCTCGGTCGATACTGCTTCGGTTTAACCATTTTAAAGACTCCAAATGAGCAAATTTTCGCTGTGCTTATGATTTTTTCCTCTATTCATAGCATGTTCGGTTTCCTATACTCTTGTTCATAATGGGCTATAAAGCCTCGATAAATTAACAAGAGGCGGTTAATGGCAAAGCGTAAGCGTGGTCTTTTGGGTTGGGCAGTGCTAGTCAGTGGCTGTTTTTTGCTGTCCCTAATTTTGTTGCTACTGCTGCTCAGGTTTGTACCGCCGCCGACCACGGCTTTTATGCTGCAAAGCCCGTATCCGGTGACTCAGTATTGGATAAGTATTGATAAGCTACCGTTGATAATGCCCTTGGCGGTGGTTGCTTCAGAAGATCAGCGCTTTCCAGAACATCTTGGTGTTGATTTTACTGCTATCAGCAAAGCCTTAGACCAAAAAGACAATGGCAAAGGTCTTCGTGGTGCCAGTACTATCAGCCAACAAACCGCAAAAAATCTCTTTTTATGGCCGGGACGAAGCTTCGTCCGCAAAGGACTTGAAGCTATGTTGGCGGTTAGTCTTGAGATTTTTTGGGGCAAAAAACGTATCTTAGAAGTGTATTTAAACGTCGCTGAATTTGGCCAAGGGATTTACGGCGTAGAAGCAGCGAGTCAGCATTATTATGGAAAATCTGCCAGTAAACTTACGGTCAACGAAGCCGCACAATTAGCCGTTTTATTACCAAGTCCTCGTAACCGAAATCCGAATCGATTAACTCCGAATCTTCACCTAAGAGTGGTTTGGGTTAAGCTACAAATGAAACAACTTGGTACTGATTACTTAAAACCAATACTTAGAAATTAAATTGAAATATTAAACAGGTGATTCGGCAATGAAAGATAAAGCTCTTCTTAATAATAAAACAGAAATTAACGAATCAGCGCTTAATGCAATCGCTCATATGCCGACCAAAAGTCTCTCTTCTTTGATGGATGAGGAGTTCACTTTAGGATTAAAAGATGATGACTTTATGCGTATCGCTGTGTTACTTGCAGAAAAAAGCTATCACGAAGGTGGTTGTCCGATAGGGGCTGTGATTGTCGATAACGAAACTAGAAAAATTGTAGGAAAAGGACACAACACACTTGTCCAAGAAGATCACCCCTACAATCACGGTGAAACCTCTGCAATTCGCGATGCTGGGCGTATTGATTTTAGTAAAACAACTATTTTTACCAGCCTCAGCCCATGCGATATTTGTGCGACGTTGATTTATATGCGAGGTTTTGACCGAGTTGTGGTGGGCGACGTAACTAATGCGTCTGGAAATGAGGCGCTTATAAAGCAGAAGGGCATTCATCTTGATATTCTGGAAGATGAAAAGGGCATCCAGCTTTATGCGAAATTCCGTTCAGAAAAACCCGATCAAGATCTGGAAGACTGGCAGGGACTGAGTGCTTTGCAACAGACTACTAAAGAATAACGGCAAAATAACACAATTGATAAGTACTCAAAAAATAACATAAGCACCAATCATAGCTGCTTATGTTATTTGTTTTTTGTCTTACTTATTGCCTTAAAAGTTTAAGTATTTAAACCTTTTACATCTACCAAGCCACGATTATTTTAAAGACTTAAAACAATAGATGGATCAATATAGCTTTCTGGAGATTGAGATTCTTTATACACGTCATATTTAACGTTGAAATCGTCTGCGATTTGCGATGATCCATAAATTGAGGAAAAACCTTCGCCTTTTTTGAATGCCGCTTTTGATTCTTCAAGTGTCAGAATTTTGGTACCTTTTAATAACGGTGCATAGGCTTCTGGGCTTAAGCCGACACGCGCAGACATAATACTCAATGCTTCTGGTTGTGTTTTTGGATCGTTGACAAAATCAACCACTCGATACCAAACTTTGACGACTTTTTCCCAATCATCTTTACGGCTAGCGTATGAGCTAGGTGACGCAACAAACATGTCATAAATCAAGCCGGGTGCATCTTTAGATGTCGCAATGGCTGTCGAACCGGGCAGTGCTGTTAATGCTTGACCAGAGCTTGGTTGCCAAGCGACGATGGCATCGACATCCCCCGAAGCTAACACTTGCGGTGTTTCGTTGGTAGGCACGTTAATTAACTCGACATCACTTTCAGACATGCCAACTTTCTCTAGCGCGTCTAGTAATAATAAGTGACTGACAAAACCGATTTCGATGCCAACTTTTTTGCCTTTTAAATCTTTAATGGAATTGATACCTGGGCGGGCCACGACCATGTCGTTGCCATTACTATAGTCGGTGACCATGAACATAACGTTTTTGGCGCCAGACGAACCAAGAACCAAGGCATCGCCATTGGTCATGCCAACCGCGTCTAATTTGCCCGCGGCAAAGGCATCCATGGATGCGACATAGTCGAACCATTCAAATTGAACATCGACACCTTCTTCTTTAAACCAGTCTTTTTCTATGGCAACTTCCCATGCCACCCACCCTGGCCAATCTGAATAGCCAATGAGCAAAGGCTCTGCAGCATGCGATACAAAGCTAAGCAAGGTTGCAGACATTGCTAGCGACAATTGTTTTATACGTTTTTTGAAGTATTTCATTAGATTACCTCTTAATTTAAGTTACACGAGAACAATCAATCGGCTTATCGATTTATGTCTCCCGGGCTTTTATCCCGCCGTGTAACCTCAAACTAAGAGGTCGATCACTCTCGGACCAGTGTGCACTTTATTTAATATTACAAATAAAGCCGGAACCCTAGTGATGCTATTGATCAAATTGTGAGTTTGCTATTGACGTAGCCAACGATTGTTCAAAACCACTTTTAATTATCCAATATCCATGCCAGTTATATTTTAGAAATATCGCTGGTTTTCAGCGTTGTACGGTGAGTTTTTATCAAGTCTATAAAAAAGCTTGCGCCGTGTTGGTGCGCAAGCAATATTATGGTGCTGATAATTACTTTTAACCGTGAAATTTTGGATTAATCTACGATGTCTAAATAACGTCCTAAGGTTTGATGTTCTTGTTCAAACCAGTGTTTGGATTCTGCTACCCACGCTGTGGTTGGGTGATAATTAAATGACGATTCAAAGGTGTCTATGATAAAACGCCGCTGCACAATCTCATCATTATCATCAAAGGTATGTATGATTTCGTTCTTTGCTTGATCAAATTCAAATCCTTCGAGTGTAAATAGGGATTGGTCTAATCTGGATGCTTTGGTGGAATGGGTAATTTTAAACCCAGCGTCTAAATTACCTTGTGCTACTGATGTTTCGAAGTTGAACACTTGCGCGCAGAGATCGGGTTCGTAATCGTTTTGTTTAAGTAGATTACGTATTTGAACGTTTTCTACATCTGTAATTATCTCCTCAGCACGTCCTAAAACCAGTCCAGCCCAATCACCATTGATAATTAATGCGCCCCGGCGGTGACGACATTCGCCGGTGGTAAGATTGGTTTCTTCTAATAACTCTAAGCTTACTAAAGGACCAGGCTTGCGTGACTTAAGTCGCCAATCTTCGACGTAAGTATTGTTCGGTGAGTATTCCAGCATGCAGTCACCCACGCGATTTAAAATAGCCGGTTCGGGCCAACGATTATGGATTTGAAAAGATGTGCCACCCGACCAGCTCAGAATTTGATGTTCCCATTTAGTATCAGCAAACCAACCTTCATAGTTGGCCAGTTGGTGTATCTCTTGTTGGGTACAAGACTGCCATGGCTTTTGGATTTGATCGGTTATTTGTGGCAGGCGTAAATCAATCGTGAGGTTACGTCCTTGCAACCAAAACACATGGGTTTTGGCATCTGTCATGCCATTAGCAAAAGAAATACTTCTGCGTTTATAGCAGCCAATCATCCATTCAGGAATGCCGGTGGCGGCGGTGTGTGAATACTGTTCGAGCAATTGTTTAAGGTGCATACGGTAACCTGTTACTTAGTCGTATTTACTTAGCGTGTTTACTTAGCCTTGCTTAATAGAGGCTTGGCCAAATGACAGCAGAGATTTTGACTTTTCGGGTAAGTGTATTTCGCCATTTTCTAAGCGTTTTTTCAGGTAACCGAATGTTTGCATGGTCTGAGCGAGCAAATGATCGCCGCAGATTAATGGTTCGTAGGTTGACGGTTCATCGTCTTTGATAAATTCAGCCAGTGGTGCCACTTCGGTGTCGTAATCTAGACTGGAGAAAAACGGAAAGGCATAACGCTCTTCTTTAACTTGTCTAACGCGATGGGATGTAGCGACATACTGCCCATTGGTGACTAATTCCATCATGTCGCCGATATTAATAACAAAACAACCATCAATGATAGGGACGTTAATCCATTCGTTTGCGCCGTTTAATACTTGCAAGCCAGGAGCGGTGGGCAACAGGATGGTAAAAAACTCATAGTCAGTGTGCGCCCCGATTCCAGAATCATTTTCTTTAGCATTTGGGTTGTCAAAATAGTGAATTAAGCGTAATTGACTGGGTGGCTCAGTGAGGTGTTTTGTGAAGGTGTTCTCCTCCAAATTAAGCGCTAGTGCAAAGCCTTTAAATAGCGTTTCACTTAAGGCAAGCATGGCTTGATAGTAGTCTTGTACTGCTTTTTTGAAGATATCATTGTCTGGAAGTTGAACAACCGCTTTATCAGTAAACCTTGCCATTAAGCTAGGCGTGTTTGGGCCAATGTCGTAAGCCTCTTTTAAATCAGCATTGGTTTGATTGACAGTGTGGCTGTAAAACTGCTCTTCGCCCTGAGGTACATAGCCCGTGTGATTATTGGATAGACCAATGTAATTCTTCATTTTTTGATCAACGTCTTGAGCAAAATACGTTTTAATTGCCTGCTTTAGATTGTCGATCAAGGATGGCATCACGCCGTGGCCTTTCAAATAAAAGAAGCCAGCGGCTCGTACCGCTTTATCTAATGACGCTGCAGCGATTTTTCGTTCGCACAAATCGTTAGAAAACAGTAATGCAATATCCACTACAGGAAGCTCGGTGAACGCCGTATGGGTGGTTGGTTTGTTGGCTGACATAGAATACTCCTTTTTTAAGCATGGAGAGGGTGCTGGTCGTCCAGGGGAATTCAGTGTTTGCATATAACAAATCACCGCCGGGTCGTCCCGGAAGCTGAGATGATATTTAATAGTCAATATTTATGCCATTAATTGCGCATTATTAATAGTGGTTTTAGTGGGTTTTTTTCCATACAATTTTAAAAATGCACCACTAGAGAACAAGGCTAATATTAGTGAATTAAACTAGTGCTTTTTTTGTTTATTGGCTTAAAAAAAATAGCGAAATCCACATTTAACGAAGGCCATGCTGTTGTCTGTGTAAATATACAAACAAGCCTCTTAATCCGTTGTCATATCAAAGTGGTACGCAACAGTTGCCAAATAGGCATATAGTTAAGGTGTTGTTACTTCTCTGGAGGTCGCATGAAGGTTTTGATTCTTGGTGGCGGTGTGATTGGTGTCAGCAGTGCTTGGTATCTCGCGCGCGCTGCTCACGAGGTTACTCTTGTTGAGCGACAGCCAGAAGTCGCCTTAGAAACTAGCTTTGCCAACGCTGGCATGTTGTCGTTTGACTATTCTTCTCCTTGGGGAGGGCCAGGCGTGCCGCTGAAAGCGGTAAAGTGGTCGCTGCAAGAGATCTCCCCCCTGCATTTAAATCTCAAAGAATTTGATTACAACACCGTTAGTTGGATGCTAAAAATGCTGGCACAGTGCAACAGCGATGCATTCAACATCAATAAAGAGCGCATGTTGCGCGTCGCACGTTACAGTCGCGAGTGCGACGCCGAGCTTCGCCATGAATTGCCGATTACCTATGATGGACGCCAGCGTGGCACC
>JARGOI010000139.1 GCA_029212275.1 Thalassolituus sp. | reverse complement strand
AACGTTCCTGATCGTGAAGACAACACCCGCGAGCGCAACGGCATCGCCTTGTCTGGCACATGGGCCGCAACCGACAAGCTGGATTTAATTGCCGATTATTATCATATAGAAGCCTTCGACCGTATCGATCTGGGCAGCTTTATTAATCGTGATACTGGCAAGGTTTACAAGGATATTCCTTCTTACGTACAAGATAATGATTTTGTGAAATCACGTGTCGACACCGCAACGCTGCGCGCAAAATATCAATTTTCTGATAACGTGCGCATTGAAAATGCATTACGCCACGGCACCACCAATAATGGTTATGTGGTTACCGGAGCCAGTGGCACCACCACCGACGCCACCGATCCCAATGGTGAATACGACACAATTCGTTTGAGTACTCACCAAGGCTGGCAAGAAGTTGATTATTTAGTGAATCAGCTGAATGTGTTTTTTGATACGGCTTTTGCCGGCATGGATCATCAGTTTGTTTTTGGCGCCGAATATTCGCAACACAATGTGGTGAACGGCAACTACAACGTCAATAACGCAGGGGCAAGTAATTGTACTTATGCTGGTCGTGGTGGCGTTTCCAATGGCTATTGCATTGTGGATGCGAATGGCAATACGGTCAGCAATGTGAGCGGATTACTTGATCGTCAAATCACCAAGGGCAACCAAGATTCTGATTATCAAATCGATACCTTGTCCACCTACGTTATGGACACCATTGATGTCACCGACAGTTTCAGTGTGTTTGCGGGTGTGCGCGCCGACACTTTTGAATACAGCAATGCAGTCACGGGACGTGATGGCGTGACAACCGACTACGAATACGACGATACCTTGTGGAATGGCCACATCGGTGCCATGTATGACATCACCGAAGACGGCAATGTCTATATCACCTACAGCACCTCGGCCAATATCAACGGCGGCGAATCTGACGTCGGCGGTAACTGTGGTTACGGCGGTTTATGTTCTACCGCAGAAAATGTCGATAAAGCCAAACCCGAAGACGTGCAAAACATTGAAGTGGGCACCAAATGGAATATCTTGGATGACAAGCTGTTAGCAACCTTGGCCATCTTCCGCATTACCAAAGACAACGTGATGGAAGGCACCGACTACGATACCGAAGGCACTTACAACACGGGCAAAAACCGAGTGCAAGGGGCGGAAGTATCCTTGGTGGGCAACATCAATAATCGTTTGAGCACTCAGTTTGGACTGGCATTAATGGAGTCGGAAATTTTGGAAAGTGCTAATCCAGAAAATGAAGGCGGACGCCTTGCCAACTTTGCTGACCGTTCGGCGTTCTTGCAGTTGCGCTACCAGCTGACCGATAAATTTGCCTTTGGTTCGACGGCGAATTATTCCAGCGAAGTGCATGTGGGTCAGCCTGACAGTGCTGCCAGTGAAGACACCTACGTACCGGCTTATACCGTGGTGGATGCGTTCGCAACCTATGACTTTAGCGACAAGTTGAATGCACGCTTAAACGTCGGTAACGTGACAGATAAAGACTACTATCTCACGGCATATCGTAGCGGTTCGTTCGCTTACATTGGCGATGCCCGTAACGCACAGCTTAGCTTAGCGTACGAGTTTTAAAATTCCGAGTTCTTATAATAAATAACTAAGAGAAAACCCATGGCGACTCACATTCAAACCCAAGCGTTAAACCATATTCCTGCGGATGTGGTCAGCGTTAGTGACTATGAGCGCCTTGCGACGGAATTTATCCGTCGCGACATTCTCGAATACATTAATGGCGGTGTTGCCGACGATCACACCTTGTTGGCAAATCGCCATGCTTTTAATCACCTCAGTCTTTATAACCGCATTAGCGCCAATTTTTCCAATGCCAGCACGCAACTCGAATTGTTTGGGCGCACACAAACACACCCCTTATTATTATCTCCTGTGGCGCATCAACAACTGGTTCATCCCGAAGGGGAATTAGCCACCGCAGAAGCCGCACGGGCAATGAATACGCCCATGATTATTAGTACGTTGAGTAATACGCCACTCAAAGAAATTGCGCAAAAAGCTAAGAGAAGTTGGTTTCAACTGTATTGGCAACCGCACAGAGAGGCCAATGCTCGATTAATAGAAGCCGCAGAAAGAGCTGGCTGCGAAGCAATTGTGATTACCTTAGATGCCCCCGTTAATGGCTTAAGAAATCGTGCTCAGCGAGCAGGGTTCCAATTACCCACAGGTGTCGAAGAAGTAAATTTAACAGGCTTACCCCAAGCGCCTGTGCAAGCATTAAATATCGGCGACAGTATTGTCCTGAAAGGCTTTATGGCCGATGCACCGAGCATGGAAGATCTGCACTGGCTAAGACAACAAACAACCCTGCCCCTACTCGCCAAAGGCATTTCTCATCCAGCCGATGCCAAACAATTAATTCAACTGGGCTTTAATGGACTCATTATTTCTAACCACGGTGGCCGCACGTTAGATACCTTGCCAGCCTCAATTGATTTATTACCCGCGATAAGACAAGCCATAGGTAACGACATACCGCTGTTACTTGATAGCGGCATTCGTCGTGGCACCGATGTCATTAAAGCACTTGCGCTAGGAGCAAATGCCGTGTGTATTGGTCGTCCACAAATGTGGGGCTTGGCCGTGGCCGGTGCCTTAGGTGTCGCACATTGCATTAAAATATTGCAGCAAGAAATTGAAATAACGATGGCCTTGTGTGGCTGTCCGACGTTGGATGATATTTCTGAGGATGTATTTTTTAAGCATTCAGATATCAAACAAGAGTCGATAAAAGAAGGAAATCTTTGATGCTACTGCCCATCGAAAAATTACTTAGAGAAAACGACGTTCAACAATTGCGCCAGCATCTTGAAGGTGCGCATGCTGTTAAAGCAAAACTGTGGTTAGACGGTAAGCGCACCGCTGGCAGTTTAGCGCGCAACGTAAAAGATAATTTACAACTGGATGAAACCTCCGACTTAGCGCGTTCGTTAAGCCAAGCCGTGATGCAAGCTGTTAGTCAGCATCCGTTATTTATTTCTGCCACCTTGCCAGAAAAATTTTACCCACCCCGCTTTAATTGTTATCAAGGAGGTGGCAGTTATGGCTTGCATATTGATAGCAGCATCATGAAACGAGATGATGGTGAAACCGTACGTACCGACGTTTCTGGAACCTTGTTTTTATCCGATGCAGATGAATATGACGGTGGAGAACTGGCAATTGAAACAGCATTTGGCGCGCAAGAAATTAAATTAAATGCCGGAGATTTAATCCTCTATCCGTCTACCAGCATGCATGAAGTACGACCAGTCACCCGTGGCAAACGCTTTGCCGCATTTTTCTGGATTCAAAGTTTAGTTTCAGATTCAACCAAACGTGAGCAACTGTTCGAGTTAGATCAATCAATACAGGTACTCACTGTAGACCGTGGCCCAGAAGACCAAGAAGTACGTCGGTTAAGTGGCTTGTATCACAACTTAATGAGGCAATGGGCGATGCCTTAGGTTAAAGGTCGGTGTTTGTTGATGTGGAAGAAGATCATGATATTTTCAGTGCGAATGCTATTCCCATGCAAGCGCACAAAATAACGCATATCAGTTAGAAATTTGCTCTTGGCCATGCTTGACCTCCGTCTGTAAAGACATACTGATATATAATAGTGTATTTTTATATCAGCTGGAAAAACTGGCACACTTTACAAAGTTAGTTGCACGCTTCACCAGTGAATGCTAGCTTAAACTCTTCTTAAATCAGTAAGTTATAAACTTGGTTTACAAATTAGTGTGCTATCACTAAGCGTAATAGCGTGCGCGCATACTTTCTTAGAATGGACTGATAATGAAATGGAATATGCCCTTTTAAAATCAATAGGTTACAACTTTCGCGGACTTTTATTGGTTTCGAGAAAACGTGCCAGCACACTAATTAGCTGTTATATGACAGATTGCCGAGTAAGATTGCAGCACCTTATTAGCTTTGCTGCCACTCCTTAACAACGTTAACCCAATCAGAATTTCGCTCAACAGTATTCCCGTTTTCATCTTTTCTTGTCCACACATCCCAGAAGTCAGGATCGTCTGAATGTGGCTGTTGCTGTTTTGTTAGATTCTTCATTTTTACCAGAACAGGAAGCTCAGATGCCCAGCCCATAAGTATTGCATGTTGGGATGGTAAAGAAGGTAGCTCTCGGAGTAATCCACGTAAATTATCTGGCACCATTTTATGCACTTGCTCTTGATCTCTATCGTTACTAATTCTATGTAGTAAAAAAGTATTACATTGAGATAGAACTGTTGGTGATAACTCCGAAGGGCGTTGGGAAGAAATCACCATGCCAAGCCCAAATTTTCTACCTTCACGTGCAATTTTTTCAAACACTTGACAACAAACAGCAGCAACATCCTGATTTTCTGAATCATCACGATAGCGCTTAATAAATGTATGCGCTTCTTCAGCCACAAGAACTGTTGGTAAGGATTTATTGTTTAGTCGTCTATAACGTTGTAATGATTCAAATATAATCCTTGAAATAACGGCAGTTACAAGATGAGTGATTTCGTTTGGCACTAAAGAAAGATCAATGATTGAAACGCAGCTGCCATCCTCACCTGACCCATCCTCGCCCGCGCCATCTTTACCTATATAGTTTTCTAACCACTCAGCTAAATCGACTCTGTGATCTGCATCATTAGTGATAGGCTTCATTCTTGTATCAGATAGCATGGTTCGTATTCGAGCTACCAAGTACTCAACATATTGTTCACTACCATTTTCTTGCGCTAATGCCTCTAAATAGGCTACTAGGTTATTTCCTTCAAATGGTAATGGAATATCTTCACTCTTCGGCAATAGATCTTGTTCACTCCCACCGAAGCTAGAAAAAGGTGTTTTAACTGACTCAATTAGCTCATCAATTTCATTGACACTAGCTATCATATTTACATATTTGTCACTTGTCCTGACATCAATATATTTACCCATTTTAGAAATGGGTAAAGTCAACTCTGTTTTCACTCCTTTCTCACGGTACTGTTCTAAGCTTTCCTTCCATTTTTTTAAAGTTTCCCAAAAACCGAAAGCTGGCCCATTTTTATATGGTCGACCAGAACTTTTATCGTGTTTCAACGTTATGAGAATGTTTCCTAAAAACCTCTTTATTTCAATATTTAGATCAGTCTCAAGCTCAAACTCTTCATTTCTCATTGCTCTCAAAGAGCGTTTTAGTAATGGTAGTTGTGCTTTCGGGCTTGCTTGCGTGAAAGATGCCCATTCAGCGCTATTCCAAAACCACGAAGGAACTTGTAGTTGGTTTTCACCTTGCCCTGCTTCAACTTTAAAAACTCGGCCTTTAAATTTTGTAGCTGGGCCTAAAGCTCGGGTATATTCACCATTTGGATCAAGCACAATAAATCTGGCATTTGGTCTAGTTTCTGATTCCATTGCTGCTTCTAACGACCATTGAATAAGTCCTGCAACTGAACAGGATTTACCACTACCAGTATTGCCAAGTACTGCAATATGTCTACCAAATAATCGATCTGGATCTACTGCAACGTTAGCATTATTTGCGAGTGGGCTTTGCCCTGTGGTAACTCTTCGATTATTACCAGAATCAACAATTGATTTAAGTTGAAAATCCGTCGGCAGTAAGATAGCAGAGCCAATTGAGGGAAATGATTCCGACCCTCGTTGAAACCTGAAAGAATCAACACCTTTTTTTGAAACTCGTTTGAGAGTCCCTACCGGATTTAAACTAATTTTTTTCTGTGGAAAAGGTAGATTAACTAAACCAAAATCTTGGATATCCCTTTGTTTAGGATAAGGCGAGCGGTCGACGGCAAGCCACTCAATTTGTCCAACCAAATAACCATTATCACAAGAGACTAAAACATAACTGTTTACCCTTGGGAAATTTCTTGGTGTTCCAGCATTTAAGGCAACAGAATCTGGCGAATCGATATCGAGGACTGCTCGAATTTCATTTGGCGAAACAAAATCTACAGTACCAACTCTTAATTGTTCTCCTTGCTCAATGGGTAGCGAACTCATTCTTCACCACCGTTTGTACTTTGAATTGCTGCTGGATATAAGCCTCTTGATTTCAAAAGCTCTGCCATACGAATTGACGTTCGATCTATTGCAGCTTTAGGAAGGTAGTAATCGACTAATATTTTTAGGTCTCCGAAATGATCACCAAGTAACAAAGATATTTGAGCCTGACGCCCGCTATCCTGTATAAAACTCATGATTCTTCCAAGTGGATCGCCATAGGCAATAATCACGATATGCGTTGAGGGTATTGTTAGCATATCCGTAAGAACTCGATTTATATGTTCATCACCAAAACTGTAGCCATAGGTTACAAGAGTGCTATTTGGGCGGCATGTTGCAGATGCTAAATCTCTAAACAATTCTACATAAGGGTATTCTGATGTTTCACGATCTTTAACTGAATTTGGATAAATCATCAGTTGTTGGTAGTTAGCAGTACCAGAACCTTCGACTTGTAAAAATGGCTCGACAGAAGCCGCGCCAAAAGGTAGCCCAAACCGCCTTATAGTCCCCTCGTTTGCATACCAGTCTAATGAACCGTGAAGTTTAGTAAAACGAGCTACACCTTCTA
>JARGOI010000138.1 GCA_029212275.1 Thalassolituus sp. | reverse complement strand
CACTCTAAAAAAACCATCTTGTATACAAGTACTAGCGACAGACGTGCCAAGATTCGTTTAATCTCTCAAAAACACGTTAAGCCTATGAAATATATAGGTATTTTTATGCTCTGAGTTTGTGGTCGTGATTAAAATATGAGATTACAACGACGTAACGGCATTTTGCATGACATTCGTGCACCAAAATGGACGCCCAACAATATCCTGCAACTCGATAACTGATTTAAAAAAGCTGAGATTATAAAACTGATAAACAGAGAGACAAGACAAGATACGGATGGGAAGAAACGATTAAGTTATGACTGTTGAATGAGGGTTTTCTGAATTAACGGTGCTGAATGAGGGTTACTGAATTAAGGTCGCTGAACTAAGGTTGAGTAACACGCAAATACGTTTCTTGCAGAACCCGCACGTCATTAGCCGCACGATGGCGATCGATATGAAATTCATTCCACAATAAGGTTTTGGTGGCTTGCCAACGTTCCATTTCTTCTGGAGCAAGCAGTCTGTTGATGGTTTCGATACGAAAGCGCTGCACTAGTTCGGCCTCGTCAAACAAACGCCCTACCCAAGAACTGTCAAAGCTCCAAGCATCAGAATATACCGTGATACCACGTAGCTTTTCATTAAGGATTAAGGCAACGTCTCTTGGTGTAATCCCTTCTTCTTCCAGCATAGTGCGAGTGATGCCATGCATCTCCTCTGCTTCTTCGGTCCAATGAGTCCACGTGGGCGGCGGTTTGATCAAATAGCTTTCCACATCACGATCGCCGCGGGCAAACCCAATTTCAATCGGGTAGCTTCCTCGACCAAAGCCAGACGCTTCGACATCAATGATTGCTGGGACACGCTCAGACACTAGTTTATCAGCCGTTTTTTTAATGGGTTAGCTTTCTTTGCGGGGCATTCTGAACGTTTATTCATAATTATTCAATTTTGTAGCAGGTGCGACACGCATCACTTCGGTCACCGTGGTCAATCCAGCGGCCACTTTATGCGCACCACTCAAGCGAAGGCTATGCATGCCTTCTTTCATTGCGGCTTGACGCAGTTTCTGATGATCGGTGGTATCGGTGACTAGGTTTTCCAAGGTTTCGGACATGGGCATTACTTCATAAATTCCCATTCGCCCTAAATAGCCCGTTCCTCGACACTCTAAACAGCCTTTGGCATTAAACACATGGCTGGGCGTTTTTACCAACCAAGGTGCCGTTAATTGTTTCCATGTGGCGTCTTCGATCGGCTCTTTCACTTTGCAATGCGGACACAAGGTTCGAATCAAACGCTGCGCCATAACTCCCAACACGCTGGAGCGAATTAAGTAAGATGGCAGACCCAGTTCTAACAAACGCGTAAAGGCCGAAGGCGCGTCGTTGGTGTGCAATGTCGACAGCACAAGGTGACCAGTTAAGGCTGCTTGCACGGCGATTTCGGCGGTTTCTAAATCACGTACCTCACCCACCATAATGATGTCGGGGTCTTGACGTAGCAAGGCTCGCACACCACTGGCGAAGGTCAAGTCGATGCCCGAATTGACCTGCATTTGGTTGAACGCAGGCTCGACCATTTCAATCGGATCTTCAATGGTCGACACGTTCACTTCACTGGTCGCCAATTGACGCAAAGTGGAATATAAGGTGGTGGTTTTACCCGAGCCCGTTGGTCCGGTCACAAACACAATGCCGTGATTATTGGCCGTCATTTCATGCCAACGACGGCGGTCTTCTTTGGCGAATCCCATCTCAGAAAAACTGCGCATTAACACTTGCGGATCGAACACCCGCATCACCATTTTTTCGCCAAATGCGGTGGGCAGAGTCGATAAACGCAACTCCACTTCTTGACCCGACTGGGTTTTAGTTTTTAAGCGGCTGTCTTGCGGTTTACGCTTTTCGGCGATGTTCATGCGGCCTAAGGATTTCACACGTGCGATCACCGCCAAACCAACTCCGGCAGGCAGTTCGTAAACGTTGTGTAAAACCCCATCAATGCGAAAACGGACATGATTTATATCGCGTCTTGGCTCTAAATGAATATCGCTGGCACGTTGATCAAACGCGTATTGTAGCAACCAATCGACAATATTGACGATGTGCTCATCATTGGCGTCAGGTGCTTTCGCTTTACCCAACTCCAGCATGGCTTCGAGGTTTTGTACCGAACTGATGCCCGAACTGTCTGCACGCGCACGCGAGACCGAATTGGCGAGCTGATAAAACTCCACACGAAAGCGGCGAATATCAGAAGGCGAACTCAACACGCGTCGCACTTGACGGCGGGTAACGTGTTCTAAGTCGGCGACCCAAGAACTGACATGCGGTTCGGCACAGGCGACCACAACTTCATCTTTGTTTGCCGATACCGCCAAAATATCGTGACGCTCGGAAAACGCATACGACATTACTTCGGTAATCACAGACACGTTGATTTCGAGCGGATCAATAATATAAGCGGTCATGGATTCACGACTCGCCAACCAAGCAATCAGGCTGTGTTCGTTTAAAATGCCGCTGTTGGATTTGGCGTTTTTAAAACCATGGCGAGCAATCAACGTCATAGGATGCATTTTGGCTTCGTCGGCACCACGACGAATACTCAGCCCTTGCTGATATTCTTCGTCAGTCAGAAGGCCGTCACGGCGCAAATCTTCGAGTAGTGTCGACAGGGTCAAAAGCCGATCGGGAGTTGCCAGCATAATCCTTACTATTCCTTGAAGAGTGAAACTGGAGAGTATTCAAGCACATCTATAACTTGCCTGCGAGCCTTGAGGGCAATCGCTTGCCAGTCCTCTGACGCTGGGCTGGCCATCGTGAATTCACTGTGCTGCAACACAAATACAGCCAATGATAATTCGGTTAACGCCAGCGCGACCGCACGATCTGTGCACAGCGATTCCGAATGTTGGCAGAGCGAATCCGACTGGGAATGTGCATCAGCCAATAGTGTTAATAAGTCTTCCACCGAGGACGATAACTCTTGTGACGCGAGTGTTTGCGACGAGCGCTCGATCACTAGGTTGCAACTCACCGTCCATAAAGGATAGCCAATATTCCATAAAGCACGATAAGCCATCGAATCTTGTTGCCAAACGGTTTGTTCGATCGCACGCTGCAATTGCGCCAACTGCTGGTATATCCAGTCCAATACCGATTTTTCTTTTATTGAAGGCAAATTTTCTTCTTGATGTACTTCGCCTAAAAACAAGCGATAACCACGCTCGGCTTTGGAGACATCACTCAACCACAGAGCCGCGTGTTGGTGTAATTGCAACAACAGTAACCACAATTTTGCTGACTCACCTTCTATCAGCTCCAGTTCAATTTCACACAAGGCTTGCGCTCGCGGTGCACCACTGATTTTGTCATCCACCACAATCTGACCTTGGTCAATAACCACTTCGATGCAGGTTAGGGCATCGTCACTGCGCCAATGCCAGCGCTGACGGGTAAAGTGTGTGCCGAAAATAATATCTAGGTCTTCAACATTCACCGCGCTAGGCCATGTTGCGGCTACTTCTGGGCTATGCAGTAGATCGATATCGAGTTGTTTGCTTGCCAGCGGCCAATTCCATTCGTTACGAACGTGCATCCCACCTTGCGAATGACCGCGAGTTTTCAGAGTTTGCTCAAACGTGTTTTGCTCGAACGTATCTTGCTCTAGAGCGTCGCCATGACTGCGAATACGCAACGCCGCTTTGGCTACCGATAGCGCTAAGTTCGCTGTATCAAAATAATCATTGCGCAAAGTGAGTGTGGTAAGCGGATCGGCGTGGTTATTCAGCCACTCGCTGAGCGCTTCAATTTGACTGTCGTGCAAACGACATTTCAGTTCTATTTCTTTGGCCATCGCGCTATTGTCATATTCCAACGTTGATCGAATGTTGTACTGAATCGCATCGTTATAAAAACACCTGCGTCAGCCCGCTTCGTTTGTACTATCTTAACTTTTTTGATGCCAGAAGCTTCGTAATGACAGAGATTAACATGTCGCCGTTTGCGCTACCCAATACCTTGGATCAATTTCGTGCCTTAATTGCCAGTAATAGTATGAGCTCGGTCATCCCTGAGTACGATCACAGCAATGAAGAGGTGATTCAATTACTGGCGGGTTGGTTTAGTGAGTTGGGATTTCAGGTCGAAGTCATGCCATTACCCGGCTATCCCGGCAAGTTCAACATGCTCGCAACCTACGGCCAAGGCAGCGGCGGTTTGGTTTTCAGCGGCCATACCGATACGGTTCCTTGCAATCCTGAGCGTTGGAAATCCGATCCTTTTACCCTAACTGAGCGCGACAACAAACTGTTTGGCTTAGGCTCTTGCGATATGAAGGGCTTTTTCGCCTTGGTATTAGACGCCGTTGGTCAGTGCATGGAACACGAGTTTTCGCAGCCATTGATTGTGCTTGCCACCGCCGACGAAGAAACCTCCATGAGCGGTGCACGGGCATTAGCAGGCAGCAGTGGTCAGTCGGTATTGTCTCGTGGTCGTTACGCGGTAGTGGGTGAGCCTACCAACTTACGTCCTATTCGTATGCACAAAGGCATTATCATGGAGAGCATACGCTTAACAGGTAAAGCTGGCCATTCCTCCAATCCAGCGCTGGGCATTAATGCCATGGACGCCTTGCACGAGGTGATGGGCGAGCTAAAAACGCTGCGTTATGAATTATCTCAACGTTACAGCAACGCCAATTTTGCCGTGTCGATCCCAACCTTAAACTTAGGTTGTGTGCATGGTGGTGATAATCCCAATCGCATTTGCGGTCAATGTGAGCTGGCGTTCGATTTGCGTGCATTACCGGGCATGAGCAACGACGACTTGCGCCAAGAAATTAAACAACGTTTGACGCCCATTGCCGCGCAAAATAATGTCGAGCTCAGTATTGAAGCACTGTTTCCTGGTATCGAACCTTTTGAGCAAGCGGCTAACAGCGATTTGGTCAAAATTGCTGAGCGCTTAACTGGGCATCCCAGCAACTCGGTAAACTACGCCACCGAAGCACCATTTTTACAGGCACTGGGCATGGAGACTCTGGTGATGGGGCCGGGCAGCATCGATCAGGCACATCAAGTAGACGAGTTTATGGCATTGGATCAGATCCAACCTTGCGTCAGCCTACTGCGTGGATTGATAGAACACTTTTGTCTCACTTCCTCGCGTGGTTAAATTAGGCGCATGGTTAAAGCGGTCATTCAAACAAGTATGTTTTTTAATTAAGAAGGTTTTGTGAACGACAGAAAAGATTACGTGCAATGGTTTCGTCAGTCTTCCCCGTACATTAATGCACATCGGGGCAAGACCTTTGTCATCATGTTTGATGGCGACGCATTGCAACATGGCAACTTTAGTAAAGTGGTGCAAGACATTGCCCTACTAAACAGCTTGGGCGTGCGCTTGGTACTGGTGCATGGTGCACGTCCACAAATTGATGCGGTGTTAAAACGTTTAGATCTTAAAAGCCAATTTCACAATGATTTTCGCATCACCGATAACGAAGCCTTAGCCGCGGTAAAAGCTGCTGTGGGCATGGTAAAAGCGGACATCGAATCTTGGTTCTCTGTTGGCGTTCCCAGCTCGCCCATGCATGGCGCACGCATTCGCGTGGTCAGCGGCAATTTTGTCACGGCCAAACCTTTTGGTGTTATCGATGGCATCGATTACCAGCATACAGGCGAGGTCAGACGGATTGATCATCAAGCGATCAATCAATTACTCGATCAGCATAACGTGGTGTTGCTGTCTTGCTTAGGTTACTCGCCCTCCGGTGAGATGTTTAACCTTGGCGTTGAAGACGTTGCGCAGCAGGCGGCGGTCAGCTTACGCGCTGACAAATTGGTGATATTAGGCGAAAGCGATGGTTTGCCCGACGATGGCGACACCCACACCGAAGTCACCTGTCGGCAATTAGAAGACATTTTGTACCAGCTGACCGGTAACGAGAGAAATCACGCTAACGCAGCCCTAGCTTGTGTGCGACAGGGCGTGCCACGGGTGCATATTTTAAGTTACCAAGTCGACGGCGCGTTACTCGAAGAACTGTTTACGCGCGAAGGCAGTGGCACCCTAGTCACCCAAGAAGCCTACGACCAACTGCGTCCAGCCACCATCGATGACGTCGCAGGCATTTTAGATTTACTGCAGCCCCTAGAAGAAAAAGGAATTTTGGTGCGTCGTTCGCGCGAATTGCTCGAAACCGAAATTCATCGTTTCTTTGTGATCGAACGCGATGGATTAATGACCGCCTGTGCCGCCTTGTATCCATATTCCGACGAACAAGCAGAGCTGGCTTGTGTTGCCGTGCATCCTGACTACCGTGGCAGCAATCGCGGCCAACGCTTGCTTGAGCAAATTGAGCAAGAAGCAAAACGTCGGCAAATTCAGCGCTTGTTCGTATTAACCACGCGTACCGCGCATTGGTTTATCGATCATGGTTTTGTGGCTGGAGCCGTCACTGAATTACCACAAGAGCGTCAGCGGCTTTATAACTTTCAGCGCAACTCTAAAGTGTTTTTTAAAGCTTTAATAAGTTAAAAAGCTAAGGTACCTCTGATGAATACAGTGGCGGCTGCTCACCCATAAAATTTGCAAAACTATGGATCAAAATAAAGCACCAAAACAAAAGACGCTTGCGATGATT
>JARGOI010000137.1:3107-6653 GCA_029212275.1 Thalassolituus sp. | reverse complement strand
TGTTTGATGTTGGATTTTTTACGTGATTCTCTGCGCTGATCAATAGTGTTTAAAACATCACTGACAGGCGTGCGCTCTTGGCGTTTTTCAAACGACAAGGTTTGTTCGCTGAAACGACCATTGGCTAGGCCCGTTTCACCACGCTCAAAATTTTTAACTTCGCCGCCATTTTTTAGATATTCTTCAATATCGTTATTCAATGACGAGCGTATGTCTTTTTTGCTTTCTTTTTTCATAACTACTGTTCGAAAACTCTAGGATGTTTTAGTGCTTAGCATTATTACTTCGAATTGCTACTTCGTGTTGCTACTTCGTCTTGCAATGAAGTGTGCTGCTAACAAAAGTTAATTTTACGTGTTTTATGTCCGTTCAAAAAACGTTCGTTGTGCATTGTGATACGTCTGCTGTATCACTTCTTCGACTGATATTTGCTTCACCTGCGCAATTTTTTCGGCGACAAAGGGTAAAAATTTAGGAGCATTCTCTGCCCCGCGATAAGGGACGGGTGTTAAGAATGGTGCATCGGTTTCGAGTAACAAACTCGACAGTGGTGTTTGTGCCACAATGTCACGCACGTTGTCGGCTTTATTGAACGTCACAATGCCGTTGATGCCCAGACAAAAACCCAATTCTACTGCCAGTTTAGCGAGTTCTGCGCCACTGGTAAAACTGTGTATTACCCCTTTATGTGCCATTTTAGGGGCATATTCACTGAGAATCGCGATGGTATCTTCATCCGCTTCGCGGGTGTGAATGACCACCGGCATTTGGTGATCAATCGCGATTTGCAGCTGTTGTTTGAACGCGTGCTGTTGTGCTGCGCGATCGCTGTGTTCGTAATAATAGTCCAAACCGATTTCGCCAATCGCCACAACTTTGTCACCTACACAATGCTGTCGAATAATGGCTTCAACTTCATTATTGAAATGATCGGCTTCGTGAGGGTGGATGCCTAAGGTGGCATACACATCTTCGTGCTCATCAGCCAAGGCTAACACCTTCATCAAATTATCCGGTGCCACCGCAATGGTCATGAAGCGCTCGACGCCGACGGCTCGGGCTTGCTCGAGAATCTCATGGGCGCTGCCTTCTTTGAGATAATCGAGATGAAAATGAGTTTCGATCATGGGCAGATCAAATTGCGGAATCTCGCGACGTTTCTTGCTCATGGAATACCGTTAAAAATCAATGACTAGGCGTTAATAACTAGAGGTAACTAAAAAATGCAATCGAGTCTATATTTGGCCAAGCTGACCATTATACGCTTTTTGTGACTGCTTTGCGCCCGAAAGGTTGCGATGGAGATATTTGGAAGGGTTGTTGCACCCCAAAATACTTGGTTATTCGTTATTAATAAGCATGACTTACAGATATACCTATTAATTCGCATAACTTTATGGGAATGTAAATATCTCTAATGTGACGATAATAAATACGAATTCGATACAATATCGACAATTGCAGGCAATACAGACGCAGAGTCTCAGATTCTCCTGATTGCCCATTGTTTTCTGCGTTGCGTCTTAGCTCATGAATTGTATATTATCAAGCTCCTTAGCAAAACCTTACCTCTCGCACGGAATATATATATGGATTGTTCACCTGATAGTCATTTGAATTTGTCAAAATTCATTAAAAACATCCGTTGTTTTGGCATCATTTATACGTTTTTTGCGTTAGGTATTAGCTCTCAAGTTCAAGCAGAAGCTGTTGTTGATAAAAGTTTTTCGCTTAATGCTTTTATTGGCACAAGCGAGACAGAAGTGAGCTTCTCGAATGAAAGCGGTGACATAACCAACCTTAATGGTATCGAACTGTATCGTAGCTCTGAACCCAGTTGTGATCTCGCTGATTTTACTGCTTGTGCTGATAATCAATCAGATATTCTAAGTGGTAATGACGTTACAAATCCCATCACAGATACCGCTGCAATACTAACTAGAACAGGCTATTACAAATTTAAAGAAGGACGTTATCAAAGCGATGAAATAGCTATTGATGCTAGTAATACGGCTGATTTTTCGGCCCGACTAAGTCATCAAACGGTATCGTTCCCAGATCCAAATGATAATAATAAGCTCAAGCTTTGGATCGTAGGCGGTACTTCCGGTGCTGTCGCAAGCAACGATGTTAGGTCTTCTTCCGATGGTGTTAGATGGAAATTAATAACTGATAATGCAGCATTTTCTGCCAGATTTGATCATCAAGTAGTGGTATTTCCCGATCCCAATGACGAAAACAAAAATAAGCTTTGGTTGATTGGTGGTAATACTGCTGAAGGTTTTAAAAATGACATATGGTCATCCACAGATGGTATTACTTGGACAGAAGTTAACGCCAGTTCGGAATTTCCGGTACGAAGCGGTCATCAAGTGGTGGTGTTTCCTGATCCAGATACTGGAGCGGAAAAACTTTGGCTAATAGGGGGAGGGAATGATTCTGTCCCTTATCTAAATGACGTTTGGTCATCATTCGATGGTATTACTTGGACAGAAGTTAACGCCAGTGCCGATTTTCCTGCACGCACTTTTCATCAAGTGGTGGCATTTACTGATGCAAATGATGGCAATAATCTTAAACTTTGGTTGCTCGGTGGTACTAATGGCTCTTCGTTGAATGACGTATGGAAATCCTCAAATGGAAGCATTTGGGAGCCAGTACAAAGCAATACTATTTTTTCTGAACGCTTTGCTCATCAAGTGGTTGTATACCCTAATCCAGACACTGGATTAGATAATCTCTGGCTTATTGGCGGAGATACTAGTAATGGTTTGATTAATGATGTTTGGTCCACTGCCGATGGTGCATTATGGAACGAAGAAACTGATAGCGCCGATTTTTCTGCACGCTATGGTCATCAATTAGTAATTTTTCCTGACCCATCTAGTGGTGACGATCAGCTTTGGGTAATTGGTGGTGCTGATAGTTCTAGTCAAAACGACGTTTGGAAATCTGCCAATGGCAAAGCTTGGATGCTTGCTTTTCAAAATACAGTAACGTTTACACCGACCTATTATGATGTCACCGCCAGTGTCACTGGAGGCAATGGTAAAGTTGATCCCGAAAGTCAATCCATTGTCCAAGGTGGCAAAGCAAGTTTCGAAATTACGCCAGCGGTTAACTTTCAATTGGACAGCGTCTCGGGTTGCGGTGGCTTAACTAGTGGCCTCATCTATACCACCGAAGAGATCACTGCAGACTGTGTCGTTGAAGCAACGTTCAGTGCTATTGAGTTTGAAGTCACTGCAACCAGTATTGGTAACGGTACGATAACCCCTGAGACCCAAACCATCGCGCAAGGCTCGACAGCGGTATTCACGGTAACGCCAGATGCTAACAATCAAATTGTCAGCGTGACTGGTTGCGACGGTACCTTGGTTGATAACACCTACACCACCGGTGAGATCACCGCAGCCTGTGCCGTAGAAGCTACGTTCAGCGCCATTGAGGTTGAAGTCACTGCAACCAGTATTGGTAACGGTACGATCACGCCTGAGACCCAAACCATCGCGCAAGGCTCGACAGCGGTATTCACGGTAACGCCAG
>JARGOI010000137.1:0-3007 GCA_029212275.1 Thalassolituus sp. | reverse complement strand
CCTGAGACCCAAACCATCGCGCAAGGCTCGACAGCGGTATTCACGGTAACGCCAGATGCTAACAATCAAATTGTCAGCGTGACTGGTTGCGACGGTACCTTGGTTGATAACACCTACACCACCGGTGAGATCACCGCAGCCTGTGCCGTAGAAGCAACGTTTGCACCTATTTTATATAGTATCGCTACGCTTGTTACCGGTAACGGTAGCATCGACCCGGGTAATGCAACACGCCAACAAGGTGATAGTGTTTCGTTCACTGTTACTGCTGATGATGGTTATCAAATTGACAGTGTGAGCGGTTGTGAGGGCGTGCTCTCTGGTAATAGTTTTGAGATTGTAAATCTCGCAAGTAATTGCTTGGTCGAAGTAGAGTTTTCATTGATTGAGCAGGCGGTCACTAATCGTCCCTCTACACCAAGCTTTAATTTACCCTCTGCAGAATATGAGGGTTGGGCTAGTGTTCTTATCAGCAGCTCTTCTGCTGATGCGATGATTCGATATACTTTAGATGGAAGCACACCAACGGCGACTAATGGTATATTGTTGGCGAATGGTGGCACTGTAGAACTTAGTGATAGCGTCACGATAAAAGCTGTTGCCTTCAATAGTGACTTATTAACTTCAGATGTTATCCAAGCTTCATATGATATCACTAGCACCAGTGTTAGTGGCGGCGGTGCAATGCATCCACTATGGATGTTAATAATCGCATTTTTGGCATTTATTTTACGTCGCCAAAAGACTTCATTTTCTACGATTCAAAACAGGCTCTTTGCATGAAACCCTCATTATTCAATCGTTCCTTATTACTTTTGCCTATTTCCGGCGCATGTTTAATTTACCAGCCAGCGAATGCTCAGTTGTATATCGATGGTCATATCGGATTTGTAACTACCCTTGTAGATGACGGTGAACTAGACGACCGCCTAAGCGGGCAGGGTCTTTCTGGTTCGGCAACTGCCAAAAATACGACACGTATTGGTGGACGCTTTGATGTTGGCTGGCGTTGGCACCCAAACTGGAGTGTAGAAACAGGATACGTTTTTCTGGGAGACGCTGAATTAGATATTGAAGGCACAGGTCCGATTGATAAAGATGACTTAGAAGCTATTCGTATTGGAAGTGGCTCTGGTCCTGAATTGGCCTTAAAGGGGCAATATGCATTATCAGATAAGTTGGAAGCTTATGGCCGCGCTGGGTTCTGGATGTGGTCTGCAGATTATTCCGCCGGTTCGTCCGTTGACACGACATTTTCTGGCTTAGATCCATTAATAGGAGCTGGAGTCCAATGGCAATTTAAGCCTAGGTGGACAGCTTCGTTTGGTTGGGATGGTTATAAAGCCGATCAAGACATGAATCATATGTTTTCGGTAGGTGCGCAGTATTATTTTGGTAAAAAGCCTAAACCAACTAAGCGGACCGCAGAACCTACTGAAGAAAAAATAACTGAAATTTATGCTTCAGAGCTGAACACGATTCCAGAGGAGTTGACGACTGCGGCAACGAATGAAGCGAAAAACAGTACTGAGCCTGCTGTAGAAAGTACTGCCGCTGCTACCACTGCAAGTAAAGCGATAACCAGCACTGAGTCTGCTGCAGAAAGCCCAGCGGCTGCTGCGATCGCGAATACAGCGACGACCAGTACTGAGCCTGCTGCAGAAAGTGCTGCCGCTGCCACCACTGCGAGTTCGGCGACGACCAATACCCAAGCTGTTACAAGTGGTGCACAAAACACAGTGGCTGCCACAACCGCTGCTGCTGTAACTAGTGTTAATATCGCCAGCAAAATTAAAACAGATATTTTCATCCAGAGAGAGTTACAAGACCTCAAAATGCTGCTGGCCTTTAATGCAGGAGATACCAAATTAAAAATAGGTGATGAGAAATTCAACAGACTGGCTGAGTGGCTGAAAGCCCATCCTGAAGCGAAAATGCGAATTTCAGGACACAATGATAATCAAGAAGCTGTTTCAAAGAATGAAACACTGTCGTATGAACGTGCTGCCACAGTTGCCAGAATCCTGATCAGTAAGGGAGTACCTTCAGAGCAGTTGCGACTTGAAGGGTTAGGGGCTTCTAAACCATTATTTGACAATGGTACCGAGGTGGGCCGTCGTATTAATCGTCGCGTTGAATTAACGCTGGAATAATCGAAGTAGGGCAGAGCAATCTGCCCATCTAAACGCCTACTTCTATTACGAAGGTGCCAGTACTTATATCAAATGTAGCTCTCATTAATGAGAGCTAAATTTGAGTATTTCTTTTTAGCTTTTAATGGCTGCTTTTGCGCTAATTGCTCCATCTGCTGCATTAGCTAACTCTTGTCCTTTCACGACAAAATGACGGCTAAAATATTGTTTATGCTCGTCGTGCTCATGAAAGTTGTGTGGCGTTAAAATCGCCGTTAGCACAGGAACTTCGGTTTCTAATTGCACTTGCATTAAGCCATGACAAACGGCTTGTGCGACGAAATCGTGACGATAGATACCACCATCCACCACCAAACCACTACAAGCAATGGCAGCGTAGCGCCCAGTCTTGGCTAACAGCTTTGCTTGCAACGGAATTTCATAGGCCCCAGGCATGGCGATGACGTCGATATTGTCTGCTTTATAACCACGGTTAACCATCTCTGCGGTAAAGCCTTCTAAGCATTTGAGCACTATCTCTGCATGCCAAGATGCATGGATAAAGGCGATGCGCTGGTCGGCGCGATTGACGATGTTCGTTGAGCTCTGATTCATCATTAATCCTAAAAATACGAAGGTGAATCAGGGCGAACGGCAGCCATAGCCAATGACAAATAGAGACAAAACGCAGCCGTATAAACGGATGTGTAGACTCAATCATCACAGCATTATTGGCAGTGCACGCTCTCTCTTATCCGGACTATGACCGTCGGCTTTGGAATCACACCAAATCTGCTGACCCTGTAAAACATGACGTTGTACAGGCGCTCGCGGGCTTAGGCTTACGCCAACACCGCCGGTGGGGAATTGCACCC
>JARGOI010000136.1:4066-6704 GCA_029212275.1 Thalassolituus sp. | reverse complement strand
AAGCCTACAAAGTAAATTGACGTTCAGTAATCCTTAAGACATCCTATCTTACAAATGTTCACTACTATTTGGGAATTATTATTATGAGCAAGTTGGACGCACTGCGGGGCATGACCATTGTGGTTGCCGACACCGGTGATATCGATGCCATCCGTCGAGTCAAACCTGAAGATGCCACCACCAACCCCTCCTTGATACTAAAGGCAGCAGACTTAGAAGGTTATCAACCTCTACTAAAACAAGCCGCTGCTTGGGCAGCCAGTGCTAATAATGGCGATAGCAAAATAGTGAACGCCTGTGATTTTTTGGCAGTAAAAATTGGCTGTGACATACTGAACATCATTCCTGGAATGATCTCTACCGAAGTCGACGCCCGTTTGTCCTTTGACACCGAGGCCATGGTCACTAAAGCTAATAAATTAATGACCATGTATGAAGACGCTGGCGTTTCTCGTGAGCGCGTCATGATTAAAATCGCCTCCACTTGGGAAGGCATTAAAGCGGCAGAAATCTTAGAAAAATCGGGTATCCATTGCAATCTCACCTTGCTGTTCAGTTTGCCTCAGGCGGTCGCTTGTGCCGAAGCCGGTGCCACTCTTATCTCGCCATTTGTTGGCAGAATCATGGATTGGTATAAGTCCAACTCGCCGGATATGGACTTAACTGGCTTTAATGACCCTGGCGTACAATCAGTCACCAGCATCTATAATTACTACAAAACCCATGGCTACGGCACTATCATCATGGGCGCAAGTTTCCGCAATACTAGCGAAATAGAGTGCTTAGCGGGTTGCGACAAACTGACCATCAGCCCCGATTTGCTAGAAGCATTGGAACAAGATGAAGGCACCCTAGTAAGGCACCTCAGCATGAGCAACTTGTCCTCTAGCCCGGCTAAGATCGAGGTCGATGAAGCTTCTTTTCGCTGGGCGATGAACGAAGACCCAATGGCCACCGAAAAACTGGCAGATGGCATTCGTCGCTTTGCGGCTGACCAAGTTACCCTAGAACAACGTTTGGAATCTCTATTGTGATACGAGAACTACTTAAAGGTCTAAGTGGCAACGCATCTAATCGCCAAAGTGAAATCGATGCGCAAGTTGATAATGGTTTAGCAGCAGCTGTTTTGTTGATAGAAGTTATGCTGGCTGATGGTCATGCCGATGACTCAGAGCAAGAGCAATTACACAAAGCGGTGATGACAGTCGCCAAGACCGATTCAGCCAAAGCCAATCTTTTGATTGAAGAAGCGAAAGTCTTGCAGAAAGAAGCGACGGATTTTTTCCGTTACACTAACTCTCTGCATCAAAGCTTGACGCCCCAGGCAAAAATCGACTTATTGGTACAACTTTGGACCTTGGCCTTTGCCAATGACGAAATAGATCGTTACGAAGAGCATGTCATTCGTCGAATAGCCGACCTTCTTTACGTGCCGCACAACGATTTCATTCGCAGTAAAATCATCGCGCGCGATGGCCACGTTTAACACGTTGCAAGGAAAGTGATCAGCGAACTTAAAACCAGCTTTGCTGACTTGTGTAGCGCCTTACAGGCATTGCGCAACCATCTTCTTAGCGAGCGCCCCTCCTGCCACTTTCCACTTACTGACAGTGAAAAACAGCGTCAACCAGATCCATTATTTTGGCTGACCGAATTGTTGGTTGATGTTTGGTATCGCGATGGCCAAGACGGCCGCGAGACACGCAGTCGCCACGGCGTGATCAATGCCACCGCTCAGACTCAAGAACTGCTCCATGCCGTCAACGACTGCAAACGAGTTTTTGCCGATCAAGTACGAGCAATTCGCAAAACCTCCGATGAACAGTGGCTAGAGCTTGCTGGAGAGCTGGCCAGTGGACAATCTTCCTTCCGCAGCACTATGACCATTACCGGACTATCTCGAGTGCACTTAAAACAATGTGCACGGCGTCTCAGCTTGCTAGAGCAACGACCAGCACGTGTTGGGTTCAGTTGGTACAATCATGGCCGCAGCATCAAACGAGTAACGGCAACTCAGGCGCAAGATTTATTACTTGCGTTGGGAGAAGAAAAAGACCACATCCAAGTACAGCTCAAAATATTGGGCAATTTGCGACCAAACACAGCGCTCGCCCAGGTACAAATGTTAGCGGCGGTAGTAAGAGCCAATCTGGTGTTTGAGAGTGGACGCAAGGCCACAAATAGCCCGCTCCCTTTGTTCATTCCAGCAGAATACCCACAGCAAGAATTACCAGTGATTAAAGATGTCGACATTCAACCTCTGCAAGGCAGGCAGCGTAAAGCGCGTAACGACGATCAATTAAGCGACGTTGCGTTACTGCCAAGTATCAGGGTATTTACGTATTCAGAGGACGGCTAGCGTTGTTCTTAATAGCGGGCTTAAGAAATGGCATATGAGCCAATTTTGACCATGCAAAGCCAACGCTACTGCTATAAAACGAAAATTAGAATTAAAGGCGAAATATTCCAAGTCAGGGCGCGAAGACCGCGCCCTGACAAGAGTATTTTACAGTCGATTAAGACCATTCAGTGCCGCAACACGATAGGCTTCTGCCATGGTAGGGTAGTTGAACGTGGTGTTCACAAAGTAGCGGATGGTATTGCCAGGGCCTTTTTGATTCATGATCGCCTGTCCAAT
>JARGOI010000136.1:0-3966 GCA_029212275.1 Thalassolituus sp. | reverse complement strand
AATGGTGTCGGAGTCATAAATGCGTTTGTGAGTAAAGTCGATACCCTTAGGGCGCCAAGGACTTGAACCCGTGGCAACGACGATTTCATCAGCATGAAGACGAATATTGTTGCTGGTGCCTTGCAGTACTTCGAGAGTATTGGCATCCACAAACTTAGCTTTGCCAGTGTAAAGACTGACTCGGTTACGACCATAAAACTCGGTGCGTAACTTTACTTGCTTAGCGATGACTTTTTCAGCGCTTTTTAACACTTGGGGAAACGAAAACCAGCGTGGCTCACCAATCTCACGAAACATAGGATTGGTATTAAACTGAATAATTTGTTTTACCGCGTGACGTAAAGCTTTAGATGGAATCGTACCCCAGTGAGTACAGTTACCACCCACCATTGTTTTTTCTTCTACAACGGCCACCTTTTTGCCTTTTTTGGCAGCATTCATGGCGGCCCCTTCTCCAGCAGGACCGGTACCAATGATGAGGACGTCGTAATGAAAATCTGCCATGAATGAAACTCCTTATTGGTTTCTGGGCTTATAATTCTTGAGAGCTGTTGGCTAAAAACGAATATTTTGTCTTTTAAACTCACTCTAATTTAAAGAGCAAAGTTTTGAAGCTTCGAAGCAAAGACGATCAACTCAGTGTAGGCAATATTGAAAGAGTTGCGTTGACATGGATTATGTCTATGTCAGTTCTTGCTGATGAATCGCTCTAACCCACAGAGTGTAAACAGTTTTGTGACGAAATATCTAAGACCAAGGGGTTATTTGTCGGCATTGTAAAACTCAGCACCCGATGAAACTTCTGCCGCATTTTTGCTTTCTTTCTCGCAGCGATTCTTGTCGCCACCGCAAACATCACATGCCGTATCCATTCCGATGGCACTCATGCCCCCGCAAGAACCTGCGATGGGTTTACGACCGACGATCACCCCAATGGCCATAGCCGCAACAATAAACAACATCGCACCAAATACAATCAATAATGTATTCATAAAAACCTCTTTATAATTAGATACTTATCTTTTATATGAGAAGTAAAGTATCACTTAAAAACTCTATTTATCATCCCGATTACTTGTCTGAATAACGTTTCCGTTAAACAAATATCCTAATCGTACTCAACCCACAACAGTCACTATTAGAAAATCATTGAGTCTCGACTTGGGCTTTGATCTGTTCACCATACAGACGTTCAAACGAAGATGAAAATCGTTCGATCATTTCTTCACCTTTTCGCACAATCATAAACACCGGTAGGTTATTCGCTTCAGCCAATACCATGCCAGCTTCTGGGCCTGCCACAGTAATCGCGGTTGCCCATGCATCGGCCAGAGAACAGGTAGGCATGATCACCGATACCGAAGCCAACTCATGCAACACTGGGCGACCTGTGCGAGGATTAATGGTATGCGAATAGCGCTGTCCATTGTGTTCAAAAAAGTTACGATAATCCCCCGATGTCGCCACAGCGGCGTTGCCCGGACTCAAAATAACTTGGGCTAAAGCCCCGGGCATAAGCACAGGTCTTTCTATCGCAATACGCCAAGGGCCGTCCGGCTTCTCACCATTGGTTCTTACCTCGCCCCCTATTTCTACTAAATAGTTAGTCACCCCCATCGCTTGCAACAACAGCGCGATATCATCCACAGCCCAGCCTTTGGCGATCGCGGAGAAATCGAGCTGTAGTGGCGCAGTCATCGAAAACTTACCTTCTTCAGGATACAAAGTCAGTTTTTCAAAGCCTGTATCCTTCTTCAAAGCTGTAATGGCATCATCGCTAGGAATGTCATGCGGCCCACTGGGTCCAAATCCCCATAAGTCGACCAACGGTCCTACCGAGGGATCAAATCGGCCGATGCTGAATTTAAACACATGCTCGGCGTCTCGCATCACTGACATCATTTCGGCGCTGACGGCAATTTTTTTATCAACATTCGATGTCGCTTGCTGATTAAGCTTAGAAAGTTCGGAGTTGCGATCGTAAGTCGAAAAAACGCCAACAATAATTTCTAAGCGCTCGGTGACCGCGGTGTGCACCGATGAAGAAGTTACGCCTGATGTTTCAACCCAGCGAATATGATATTGGGTCCCCATGGTGGGGCCAGAAACAACGAGCACTTTGGGGGTTGAAGGAGAGCACGCCGTGATTAGAAACACGACAGTTAAGGTCAATAAGCGAAGAACATTCAACGGGAGGGTCCTTAAAGTTACTTTGTCATTCTAAAATCCTAACATGGGCCGCAAATGCCCTGCTGTATGCAACCCAGTATAACGGGCTTAAAGAATGGTCGCACTCGTTCTTTGGTGTGAATAGGATGACCGAATACGTCTAATTTTTAACAATACTCGGAGCTGTCAGCTAGAGTTGGGGATGGATATGCCTGAGCACTTATATAGTGACGAATAAATGTTTATAATATCGAATTGGCTACAACTCGTACGCCTTCTCACTAAAACAAATGATGCTTGAGGCGATCATGAACCGAACCAATAGTAAAACGAATGATCTGGCTCGAGACTCAGCATCCAACAGCCTCGAAAACAGTATAAGTAATCATCTAATGAACGATGATAATGAGACGAACACCCAGCAAGATGCGTCTTCGGCAGAAAACTTTGCGATGTCCGATGAAATGATGGAACTCGTGGCTCAGCGTTTTCGAATTTTATCTGACCCTATGCGTTTAAAAATATTGCATCAATTACAAACTGGCGAGAAATCAGTCACCGAGCTGGTCGATTTAACTCAAGCATCCCAGCCAAATGTCTCCAAACACTTATCCACTCTGCGAACACATGGCCTTGTCCGTCGTCGCCAACAAGGCAATATGGCTCTGTTTTCAATCGCAGCGCCTTTTATATTTGAGTTGTGCGAAACGGTTTGCGACAGCATGCGTAAAGAGTGGCAGCAACGCTCTGACCTGCTAGGAACCTTAGAATAATTCGTTTGAGTTGTTGAGATTGTAAAATAACTCAACTAAGAGCTTAGATTTTAAGCTCTTAGTTGAGCACTTAAAGTGACCATTCAACCTGCTTGCCCAGCCGATTGTCGGCTACCCTTCCTTGTTTTTTCCAGCGTTCTAACAGGCTGCGAAACTGAAAACGATTGACCGCGATATTGTCGACGGCATGACTACCCACAATCAAACTTTGCAAATGTTTCACAATTTCATTTTTATGAGCATCGACTAGGTGCTTACGTAACGTTTCTTCACTGGCCGTATTTTTAAGCAACATGAATAACAGTTGCCATAACTGTGGGTCTGAAAATTCAAGAACCGTACTTTGACGACTGAGATTACCTTGACGATAAACATCACCGATAAATTCAATGGATACGGGCTCTGATTTTAAAGCAATGTCCTTTTTGCGAAGAGTATCTAAGGTTGTTTGGGGTTTGTCGCGTTGCACGCTTTTTATATCCACATCCTTGGAACTAAGCTCATGGCTATGGAATTCTTTTACATTCGATTCTTTTTTAGCGACCGCCATTGGCTGAATCATAGTGGCGACAGTGTCTTTTGGAGAACCTTTCAAGCGTTGCCAGAGACTCAATTGCACATTAACGAGACTCGGGAGCTCCTCGTGTAAACGCCATTCTCGATAGGCAAAATTCGACTTCACCCAATTATGCAAATCCATTAAACGGCGTTTATCTTCCTTATCACCATCGGCATCGCCTCCCCAAAGCAATACTAGGATGGGCTTTTTGAGGCTCATTGCATGCATTAATTCGCGGTGTTGGATACCTAAGCCATCGGGTTTGACAGGCGCATATTGTGATCCTAGCACCGCAATAAAGGCTTCAGCTTGCTGTATTTGCTGTTTGCACAAGGTCCAGTCAGACGCATTCTGAGAGGGCCAAGCTAAACCGCAAGACAGTACATTGTTAATTCCGCATTCACGCTCGATGTAAAAACGAGCTTGTTGAGAAGCAGGCTGACCCGAAACGTAAATAATCGGGGG
>JARGOI010000135.1 GCA_029212275.1 Thalassolituus sp. | reverse complement strand
GAGACGTTGCCTTAAGTCGTGACGATGTGCAGTTTTTAAGCTGGGAACACCCATTCATTGATCAAGCGTTAGAACTCATCACCAGCGGCCCTGCGGGCAATGCAGCCGCCGGTTATATTGACGATCACGATTTCAAAACCGGTGATTGCTTTATCGAGCTAGAATTTACAGCGCGCTGCCCGGCACCACGTGCGTTGCAGATAGAGCGTTTCTTGGCACCCGATGCTATGCAGCTGACCATGACACCCAAAGGTGAATTAAAGGTAAACGAAACTGCCTTTAATCAGTTTGTGCTTCCCCTTAAGCGCGGAACGGCACGTGGATTGGTTGAGCAAAAAGAAGCCATGGTTCGACCAATGATTTCTAAACTGGAAAAAATGGCCATGGGTCAGCTTGGGCGTATGATCGAACGTGCGACCAAAAAAGCCGTGGATACGTATGATGTTCGACTGGATCGTTTAAATGCGCTGGCCAAAGTGAATCCATCGGTTTCTCCGGCGACCATAAGAGCGACAGAAAACGAACGCAATGCAGTACTAGCGGCAATTAGCGAATCCCAGCTGGTACTGGACAGCGTTAGACTGGTGTTTTGTGGCTAACGATTCACAGCAGTAAAAAAAGCGCAGCCTGCCAAAACAGTCTGCGCTTTTTTATTTTTGCTTTTTGGGATTTTGCTACTTAATCAGCACCCTAAGTCATCAGTGACTGCGACTGACGTTGCGCATGGTGACAAACTCTTCTGCCGCCGTCGGATGCACCGCAATGGTCCGATCAAAATCGGTTTTGGTCGCCCCTAAACGCAAGGCAATCGCTAATGTTTGAATGATTTCCGAAGAATGATCCCCCACCATGTGAGCACCCAGTACGCGATTATCAGAACGACGCACCACCAACTTCATGAATGAACGTTCTTTCGACTGACTCATGGTGTGTTTTAGCGGACGAAATTCCGAACAATATATATCCACATCATTAGGATTTTCTTTTACGGCATCTTCTTCACTTAAACCAACTGTACCAATGGGCGGCTGAGTAAATATAGCGGTTGGAATCAGGCTGTAGTCCATGTCTCGTTGATCTTCGCCAAACTGCTGATCGACGAACACCATGCCCTGTTCTAATGCGATAGGCGTTAACGCTGGCGTACCGATAACATCGCCCAAAGCGTAGACGTTATTAATATTGGTTTTGAAACATGCATCGACGTGAATGCTGCCGTCTTTGTTCAACTCGACGCCAAGATCTTCTAGCCCCAATCCTTCGGTATTGGCTTTTCTGCCCGTCGCATACATCACAAGATCTGCATCGATCGTGCTGCCATTATCGAGCACGCACTGACGGCGACCATCCTCGAGCAAACGGACTTCTTTGACATCGATATCGGTCATGATATTAATGCCTTTACCTGTCATTTGTTTGGTGATGTATTGGCGTATCTCATTATCGAAGCCACGCAAAATCAAATCGCCGCGATAGATCAATGTTGTCTTCGCACCCAAGCCAGAAAGGATGCCGGCAAACTCACTGGCAATATAACCACCACCAACCACGACCACCGTTTGCGGAAATTCAGGTAAAGAAAAGACATCGTTTGAATCGATTGTATGCTCGATCCCAGGAATATTTGGTTTGAAGGGCCAGCCGCCAGTGGCGACTAGTATGCGCTTGGTTTTGAGTTCGCGCCCATCGGCCAATACAGTATCAGGTGCTAAAATACGTCCTTTAGCGCGGATGATCTCAACACCCGGAGCCTCAAGTATATTCTCGTATATGGAATTTAACCGTTTGATTTCATTGGACTTATTATCTCTTAAAGTCTCCCAACTAAAACGATCGAGCGTGTTGAACAAACCGAAGCCTTCAGCATCGTGCAGATGGTTGCGCAGCTCGCTGGCATAGAAAAATAACTTTTTAGGAACGCAACCCACATTCACACAGGTGCCACCCATATAACGATTTTCGATGATAACGACCTTAGCTCCAGTAGCGGCTGACATACGAGCAGCCCGCACCCCACCCGATCCCGCGCCAATAACCACCAGATCATAAATCTCAGACATATTAGCTTCCTCCGGTGAAGGTGGCACGAACATCAACTCGGCCCACCTTATCATCGCGATCAATGGTGATTTGACTGGTGACGACACCGTATTGTCGGGATAGGGTTTCTATCCAAGCAATGACATCGTCAAAGCCAACATCGTCTACCCAGACACGAAGATCTGCACCGTCTTGCTCGAAACGAGTTAAGGTAACATTACCCTTACGCGCCTCAGCATTTACTAACGCCAAAAGAGGGCGACCATTGGCTGAGCCCTTACCGCCACTGGCGTAAAGTACGCCATTCTCAGCAAGCAGCTCATAAAAATCTATTTTCTTATCCAGCGTCGCCTGAAGCTCGCGATGATCCTTTATTAATGGTGCTACAAATACCATAAATAAAAGTGCAATCAGCAATAGCACACCAATAAAACGCACCACCAATTGATCGCGTGCAGGTAAATGTTGATACCAGTCTTTTGCCTGACCTACCCGAGGGTCATTGCGCCACGCCTGAGATAATGAACTAGAGAATTTACCGAAGGCTTGCTTCATGCCGCACCTCCCACTTTCAAACGTCCTTTTATGGAGTTACCTTCGGCACTGGCCGAAGCAATTTCTGCAGTCAGCCCTTTCGCTTCTATGGCCTCCTTAAAGGCTTGCAGGTTAGCCTGATTTGGCGTTAATACTTCGAGTAATAATTCACCGGTGCGATCGGAAAAACGCACCCCTTGAATGCTGATGTTATTGCTGCCCGCCACTCCCCATGCCGAAGACACCCCGAGCATCATGTCAGAAAATGCAGCACTCCCCACCACTGCATCACCACGAAGCTTACGTTTAAATAGCGCTTCATAATTAGTGGTTCGTTCGCCCGGAAACCACTGTTTGTAGAGTGACAAGCTATTGTTGGACACTTTTTGAATATTGCTTTGCAATTGCATGTTACTTAACAACAAAAACACCACCAAAACCACGCTGGCGGCAACGCTTGTAACGACCATGCCACCCCACCAAGTCGGTGCAGACGAACGCTCACTCACATCACTCACGCGACCTTTGAGCAAGTTTACCGTAGCCACTGAGTGCTCCGGTTTTCCGGTGTGCAGCTCAATTTCCGTAAATGTGTCGCCATGACCCGAAGACACTGTGGTTTGCAGTAAATTACCTTGATCAATATTCTCAGGCCAAATATGCAAAACTTGTGCGCTTACTTTGCTGGATAAGTAATCTAAGGTAGGAGGCAACGCACCTTGTGGCAGCCTACCTTCCATGTAACCTGGGATCGAAATCAACCAGTCGTGCTGATCCTGCACCAACACGCAACCTTCGCCTAGGATATTGGTTTCTGGCGTTAGGCTGACCATGCGCAAGTGATGCAGTTCTAATAATTCTGCTAAGTTGTCTAGTAACTCCGTCGCCACGACGTAAGCTCGATGATTTCCGTTGGCACTGCCACCGGGGATGACAGTAAAGTTGGCAATATCGCCGATCATTGAATCTTCTAAAGCAAACGGCAGCGCACGGGCAACGTTACGACCCTTAACGCCGGGAAGAGATACCCAGTGTGTCACGTAATTAGTCGCAGATAAGATTAACTTTACCGATGACATTTCTGGTTGCTGGGCAGCCCAAGTCGCCAGCAAAACCGTCGCTTCGGTACCGTCTTGTATGTATTGAATAGTCCACTCTTCACGGTCTCCGTGCCAGCGGACAACATTACTACTTATCATTTATTATTTGCCTCTTTTCACCAAGCCCATTAGCAATAAACGACTTGTTATCTTTGATCTTTAGTTTATTCCAATCAGATAATAACTAACATTATGAAAACGCCCTAGGAAATGCACCGCCCTAGGAAATACAATGTTAGAAACTAGATTCCAAGCCACCCAATCCCTGCGGAGAACTATCCAGCATGGGCATACCCTGCATCTCATTAATACTCTGAATGGCTTCTTGCGTAGTATCTTCAGTCATTGGAATGTTCGACTTACGTGATTTACGACGCGAATAATCACGGTACAAGGTTTGCATTTTACCGGTATCTTTTGCGCGAAAGATAACCGCCTCAGTGGTCGCGCTGCGACCTGCCAAATCAATTCTGGTAAAGGTCTCGAAATATTCAGTATATACAGAAAAGTCGGCGGCGGCCCACGGTGTCTTTTGCGCGGCATCATTGTCGTTTTGGCCGCTGATTACTGGCTGAACTTGAATATACGGTCTAACAACATCCAAACCCAAAAAATCATCAACTTTCACAAAGCCTTCGTTACCGCGAGCGGATATCACAGTAGCGGCGTCTTCTAGTGAAAAGTTGGCATCCAAAGAGGCCAAAACAATATTACTGGCGGTATTCACATTCAACTGAGCAGTCACAGGCAAGCATGCCACGTAAGGCTCTATTTTCAAGTAACTCTCGCGATCAAAACCCACTAAAGACATCAATTCACTGGTATGAACACAGGCAGCGTAGGCTGCACGGTAGGGATTTTCTAAAGATAAGTAGTTGTCGTCTGCCTGACTTTCGGGGTTGAGCCACGCTTGCCACTGCTCGGCAAACCCCAAATCCAAACCGAGTAGATTCAGCAAATTACGAAAGCGCTGTAGGGCGACTCCATCGGTAGACGCGCCGGGAATAAGACTATTTAAATTAAAGCGGCCCTGTAAATCTTCGATATGAATCGACGCTGAGCCAGGATCGAGAGGAAAGACTCGATCCTTCGACCACTCTTCGAACGCATGATCTACATCAGGATTGGCTTCCCAATCTAGATACAAACCTTGGCGCACAGCGGCTTCAGAGGCATAGGCATAATTGCGTGACTGCTGCTGAATAAACATGGTGCCACTGCGTTCGATGTCCATGCTTTGACGATCAATCATTCGGGTAGCGATAATGGCTACCACAGAAAAAATCAACAGCACCATCAACAACACCATGCCACGTTGTCGTCGAAATTTTGGTAACGCTTGAGAACGCATCATCAAAAACGCTCCCCGGCATAGGGTATCTGCCACAGGCGAGTGATCTCACCAAGCTTCGTAAGAGAAAATGTCCAGCGTATAGCACCAGGACGACTCGCAACATTATCAGCCTGAAGCTGTTCAATAGGAGGCCACTCTAGGACAACCTCTTGAGTCGGAATGGGGGTGTCTTCTCGAAAGGTCAGCATAATCAATTCAACCCGCAGGTCAAACACCTCATCCAAAACAATCTGCGTTCTTGGCTCGCTGTCTGAGCTTCGATCCAAGACCGACCAAACATAGCGCACCAGACAATCACCGTCGGATTCAAATTCTTCGGCATCGAGTCCCTTGGCCAAAGCTAAGCGACGCCTTGCAGGCAAGCACACGTCTTCATCTAATGCCTCAGCTCGATAAGCGATTCGTTGCATGGTAGCGTGCGGATCTTCACTGACAGGAGAGTTACGCCAGCCTGCTCGGGTAAATTCTAATAGGTAGTCGCCACCATCCAATATCAAAGAAGGCTGCGAATCACCATAAACGTCACGAATCGGGCGGTCAATAAACTGCTCCATATCACGACTGACGACTTGATTAAAACGCTGCAGCTGTGTCAGCTCGTCGGAGGTTGCTTCGGTGCCGCGTGATGACCCACTTATATTACTGAGTAATTGCACCGCGCCCAAGGCAATGCCTGCAGACAAAGCAATGGCCACCAACACTTCGAGCAAAGTGAAGCCATGCACCTGACGCCCATGAAGACCCATCAACATTAATGCTCTCCCATCACGGTGGACAGAGTAATAATTGTATTAGCTTTATTGGCAGCGTTAGCGACACTAACATCAATACGACGCATACCCGGAAAGCCCGTCGCTTCGACGGCGGTTGTCACAATCCAGTCGCGATCAGCCAAGCGCACATCGGTTTTGGTCACACTTGCGCTGGGTGCGACTTCTAACATACGCAGCTCTGCCAAGCGATTTTCAGCAACAAATGACGCCAACGTTCTTTCTTGTAATGACAATAGGTTATCAATTCGTGCGGTGGCGGTATCGGTAATAGTGACGGCGATGGCAGCAAAAATACTGACTGCAATCATCACCTCCAGTAAGGTAAAACCACCCTGCCTTCCACGGCCACTCGAAGAAGACCTCAGAAAGTTTTTTTGTGCGCTATCGAATTTACCTTTCATCGACACGCTCCGACACGACAGAGACAGGACCAAAACCATCCCCCGTGACTAGAACATTCACACCAGCGTCTTCTTCGTGAGTTAGCAGGATGTCAAACGGGGTGTACTCGTCAGATGACAAGAATAAAATAGCCGGCAAAGCGCCCTTCTCTTGGTCAAATAAGTCATTAGGATCAATAACTTGGTCCTCGATACTTAAACGTATTTCTACACCATCTGGAAATGCAATAGCAGCAGATAAGCGTCCAAGATAAGGTTGCCAAGGGTTTTTATCAATTTTGTCCAACTCTTCTACGCTGTACAAGCTCGACGCCACTGCTTCTTGATAATCGACATAGTTCAGCAGTCGCCACTCGGCAGGAAACCAAGCAACACCCAGATCGATATTCTGGAATACCGCCTCTTCACGATATTGTCCAAACGCGCCTTGTATTTGATTAGCAAACTCTTCTGTCGCATTTTGCGCGGCTCGATCACCTTCAGACAAGTTTACCATCGACAGCA
>JARGOI010000134.1 GCA_029212275.1 Thalassolituus sp. | reverse complement strand
AAGAAGATAACCGCTTTAGGTTCGCCAGCCATGTTCTCGATCACACGTTTTTCAACGTGCTCAAGAGGATAAGCACAGCGACCGTTTTCAGTCAGGCTGACATCGTTATAATCTGCTTTGCGCGTCTGTTCGTCGATCACAACGTTTTCAACGATGGCGCCGAACTTGATGGCGTCCCAAATGATTGGCTCATTCTTCTGCGACAAGTCGATGGTTTTTGCGTAGCAACCACCTTCAATGTTGAAAACGGTATCGCGTCCCCAGCCGTGCTCGTCGTCACCAATCAGGTAACGTTCTGGGTCAGCAGACAAGGTAGTTTTACCGGTGCCGGACAAACCGAAGAACAAGCAAGTATCGCCATCTTCACCAACGTTAGCCGAGCAATGCATTGGCAACACGTCTTTTTCAGGCAATAGGAAGTTTTGCACACCAAACATGGCTTTCTTCATTTCACCAGCGTAACGCATACCCGCCAAAAGAACTTTACGCTGGGCGAAGTTAACAATAACCGCGCCATCAGAATTGGTGCCGTCGCGCTCAGGTACACATTCAAAATCAGCAACGTTCAGAATCTGCCACTCTTCTTTATCAGAAGGGTTGTAGGTTTCTGGACGGATAAATAAATTAAGGCCAAACAGGTTCTGCCAAGCAGTCTGGGTAACCATTTTAACAGGAAGGTAATGCTGTGGATCAGAACCCACGTGTACGTTCGATACGAAGCTGTCGTGTTGAGACAAGTATTCTTCAACGCGATCCCACAATGCGTCGAACTTGTCGGCGTCGAAGGGGCGATTGATGTTGCCCCAATCGATAGCATCTTTGCTGCTGGGCTCTTCTACGATGTACTTGTCTTTCGGAGAGCGACCAGTGCGAATGCCGGTTTTAACAACCAATGCGCCATTATCTTGCAGTTGGCCTTCGCCGCGGGCGATGGCTTGTTCTACTAAGAATGATGTAGATAAGTCAGTGTAAACAGTCATATCGATACCCCAAAGGGTCCTCGTTTAATGCGCACAGCTTGTGGCTATTCGCTATATCCCAATAACCGTCTTGAGGATGCCAAGACGAGCCAAAAATCAAGACGCGCAATTATGCCAGAAAATCTGGCTTACGCTAAGCCCCCCGCCGCGCATTCTTTAAACGCAGGCGGTCATTGCCATCTACTGCAATGATTTCTCAGGGAAAAGTTCATCAATTTGCACCTGATCAAACGCGTAAGATTGCTGACAAAATTCACAGGTCACGGCAATCTTACCTTGTTCTGCAACAATATTGGTTAACTCGTCGTACCCTAATTGATGTAATGCGTTGCCAATCCGGTCTTTTGAGCAGGTACAGAAAAAACGCACCGAACTCGATGGGTACAAACGCAACGACTCTTCGTGGTACAAGCGATGCAGCAAAGTTTCATTATCTAAGTGCAATAATTCGTCATCACGCACGGTACTGCCTAGATGGCTAATACGATCCCAAGCATCAGGATCTTCGCTCTTGGCATGACTACTTGGCAACTTTTGTAGCATCAAACCGCTGGCTTGTTCGCCATCACAGACCAACCAAAACCGGCTATCGAGCTGCTCCGATTGGGTGAAGTATTCTTCCATCGCGGCGGCAATATTTCCGCCTTCAATCGCGGTAATACCTTGATACTTTTGACCATCATCGGGTTCGATGGTAATGATCATTTGTCCATCCGTGACGCTCAATGCTGTCTCGTCAACATCATCCGCATAGCGAGCAATGGCGCGCAGCTGACCTTGCTCGTCCGTTTCAGCCTGCAACAAGGTGATACTGCCGGTTAGGCGTATTTGCAGCGTTAAGCGACCGGGAAACTTTAGATTAGCGCTCAATAATGACGTCGCTGCGAGCAATTCACCTAACGCACGAGCAACAACCTTGGGATAGGTGTGGCGTTTTAATATTTCTTGGAAGCTGAGGTGCAAATGGGTCACCTCGCCACGAATATCGGTGTGATCAAAACTGAAGCGTTGTAATGTGTCAGCGCTGGACATGACGGGTTCCTATCGCGAATGAATGACGTAAGTCTAAAGACATACTTAAGACGGCGTCATTGTTGAAATTGTTTAAAGCGCTGCATATCGCGGCGTTCTTTTTTGTTGGGCTTGTGATCGGGTGCGCCTTGAGCGGCATTCGACAGTCGACGAAGTTCGGCTTTATCGATACGTTCTTTAATGCTCTCAGGCGTCTCTTCATACAATTCACGCGCTTCGGGAGCACCTCGACGCTGCTCCGATAACTGCTTAATAATAACGGTTTTCTCATCGAAACCTTGGCGCAAAGTGATTTTGGCGCCCACATCGACGGTTTTGCTAACCTTACAACGCTGGCCTTCGTAGTGCACTTTGCCGCCTTCAACCGCTGCTTTTGCTAGCCCACGAGTTTTGAAAAAACGCGCGGCCCAAAGCCATTTATCCAAACGAATTTTGCTGTTCGATTCTGTCATTCATGATCTCTTAGCACGATAAAAAAAAATACGCTTAAAAGTCCAGTTCATTAAAGTGATGAATCCCAGGAAACACACTGTCGGTATTGGGCGGTTGCTGACTGTCGGGATGATAAATCGTGAGCAACCAACCAATGCCCCATTGCTTAGCCGATTCTAACACAGCCTGACTGTCGTCTATTAACAGCGTGCGTTTCGGATCGAAGGCTTCTTCGCGGTGCAAGTGATCCCAGAAAGCCTGACTCTCTTTTGGCTCCTTGTAATCGTGGGAACTGATGATGCAATCCACCAAGGCATCCAATCCGGTCACTTCCATTTTCAAGTCGACGCTGTCGCGGTGCGCATTGGTAACGATGACGCTGCGCTTGTTGTGCGCACGCAACTGCATTAAAAAATCGCGCACATGTGGTCTAAACCCTATTCGGCTTTGCACATCGCGCTTTAGTGCCGCTATCGGCAGCCCAGTCAGTTCGGTCCAATAATCCAAACAATACCAATTTAACGTGCCGCGCAAACCCACAAAGTGCACATTCAGTTCGGCTATGGCTTCTTCGGCGGTCAGTCCATGATGCTCGGCGTAACGTTGAGGAACATGTTGCAACCAAAAGTAGTTGTCGAAATGGAGATCCAACAAGGTGCCATCCATATCTAGCAACACGGTATCAATTTCTTGCCAATTTGGCATGGTCATCGGGTTATACTCTTTGTATTCGCATTCAGTGACTATTAGAACAGGGCCGCCATGCATAAAAAACCAGAAGTTTTACAGCGCACACTCGTTGCTAAGAGCCGTTTATTCAGTATCGAGTCGCTCGATTTACGTTTTAGCAATGGCGTAGAGCGCACTTACGAGCGTCTAGTTCCCGGCGGTGGTAATGGTGCCGTGATGATGGCGGCCTTATTAGATGACAATACCGTCGCTCTTATTCGAGAATACGGCGGCGGTGTCGAAGAATACACCCTGACCTTACCCAAAGGCGCGATTGATGCCGGTGAAACCATGCTACAAGCCTGTAATCGCGAGCTGCAAGAAGAAATCGGTTACGGTGCCAAAGAGTTTATTTATCTGAAAAAAGTCAGTCTATCGCCAAGTTACATGAGTGGCGGTATTCATCTGATTTTAGCGCGTGATCTTTATCCATCACGCTTAGAAGGGGACGAGCCAGAACCGCTAGAGTTAGTGACTTGGAAGCTTGATAACTTGCCCGAATTATTCGCTCGCGATGACTTTAACGAAGGTCGCGCGGTGGCGGCGCTGGCCATTACGCAAGAATATCTGGCTGGACGCTTTGCAGGGAAAATCCTGAGCGAATAGTTTTGTGAATGCTTTGTACAGTGAAAGTATTGATCACAAAATAAAGGGCAAGGCCACCGCATGCAGTGTGGCCGTCAGCGTCATCGCCATCGCCGAGTACGCCGCTTGCTGTTCACCCAATTCAATGGCACGGCTGGTGCCGATGGCATGGGCACAGACACCCAGTGTTAAACCCATCGCATGGGGTTGATTTAAGCGGGTGAGATTCAACAAGGGTGGAATGATTAATGCGCCGAATACGCCCGTAATAATCACGAACGCCGAGGCCAACGCACCAATCCCGCCTAACTGCTCGCTGAGCGTGACCGCCACCGGAGTCGTCACCGATTTAGTCGCCATAGTGATACTAATCGCATCATCACCAATCCACCAAGCCGCCAAGAAAACTGCAGTTCCTACCGTGGTAATGCTACCCAACGTCACCGCCAAGCTAATGCGCAACCACTGTTTTTTCATTACGTGAATAAATTGATACAGCGGCACCGCCAGCATCACCACCACAGGTCCCAACATTAAATGCAGGTATTGCCCGCCTTCCATGTAGGTCGCAAATGAAATACCACTCAGTTCTAGCGTTAAACCCACCAGCACGATGCCGGTTAAAATGGGGGGTAAAAAAGCACTATTGCCCAGCGCCGCATAGAGACGCTGTCCCAGCAAAAAAGAACCAATGGTCAAAGCGGCCCAAAACAGGGGTAAATGCAGCAGCGTATCCAGCATTACGACTCACCCTTTTTGGTCGTCATGATCCAGGCACAGACAAGTGCACCAGGGATTAGGCTGACGGCTAAAATAATCAACAGCGCAACGCCATGCTCGGACAACAATTGTTTTTGAGTAACGATGCCAACACTGATAGGGATGATAAATAACGGCAATAACGGTGAAAGTACGCGGGTGATTTGCGTAAGACTGTTAGGGATGCGTCGATAAAGAAGCAAAAATATCAGCAGCAAAACCATGCCAGTGATAGAGGCTGGAACAGGTAAATTAAGCTGCGCTTGAACTAAAGTTCCGAGGATAAGAAAACTGACTAGTGTCAGAAGACCGGCCATAACTTGCTCCGGTAAATGTTGGTGCGGAAGGAGAGACTCGAACTCTCACACCTTGCGGCACTGGAACCTAAATCCAGCGTGTCTACCAATTCCACCACTCCCGCGTAGAGGGCGCAGATTTTACTCAAACCAAAAACAAATGCAATACCTTGTGAAAAAGATTTTGTTAAATCAGTCCAGTCATACTTTTACTCAATGTGAGTGCCATGTGAACGCTAGCGGGTTTGTCAGGTCTCAGGTATCGTAGCGGCTTAAAAATTAGACATTAAAACAGGATGGTTGGGCATGTCTCTTCCAGATTCGAGACTGGGTAAAAATCTTATATTAAATGCAGCCGCGTTGGTCATTGTGATTGCCGGCATCAAAAGTGCGGCCAGTATTCTTATTCCGTTTTTGCTGTCCATTTTTATCGCGCTACTGAGTGCGCCACTGATGCGCTGGCTGACTCAACGCCACGTACCCCAAGTAATTTCTCTGGTCATCATTCTTGTTGGATTTTTATTATTTGGCACCATGCTGGCGACCTTTATTGGTCGAACCGTCAATGCGTTTTACCAAGACGTGCCGTTATATGAAGACAAATTGCAGGCATTAACATCACAATCCGTCGCTTGGTTACAGTCTCATGGCATTGATGTCGCGGATAATGTTTTGCGTGAGTATGTTAATCCTGGCGCTGTGATAAAAATGGTTGCCAATGTGTTTAATGGTTTAGGTGGCGTGCTAGCGAACACCTTCTTAATTTTGTTTACCGTGATTTTTATTCTGTTAGAAGCGTCATCATTCCCGATTAAATTGCGCAAAGCGCTTGGCGAGCACACCCAAGCACTCGAACATTTCAAACGTTTTAGCCAGCTAGTGCAGAAATATCTAGTAATCAAAACTTTGGTGAGTTTAATGACAGGTGCCACGATTGGTATCGCGTTGGCCATCATCGGTGTCGATTACGCAGTGATGTGGGCGCTGATCGCGTTTTTATTGAATTACATTCCCAATATAGGGTCGATCATTGCGGCGGTTCCGGCCGTTTTGGTCGCACTCATCCAGCTAAGTGTTGGTGAGGCCCTTATTACCGCATTGGTGTTTGTGGTGGCGAATACGGTCTTTGGTAACGTCGTCGAACCCAAAATGATGGGACGCTCGTTAGGCCTATCGACCTTGGTGGTGTTTGTGTCATTGATTTTTTGGGGCTGGGTCTTAGGCCCAGTGGGCATGCTATTGTCGATTCCTTTAACCATGGTTGTGAAAATCGCCATGGAAACCAGCACTCGTACGCGCTGGGTAGCAACCATGTTGGATCAATAGTACCAAGAATAGAGCCATTAATTGATTATAATGGCCAAAAAATAGACGTTCTGCTTCATATCCTGCTAGTAATTGTGGTCAAGGGTAAGGAAGGGTCAGACATCGCTATCCGAGCGCTTGCGCTCGGTTTACTCTGTATTAAGAGGTGAATCATGAAATCTGTATTATTAATTGACGACGACATTGAATTAAGCGAACTGTTACAAGAATACTTAGGTATGGAAGGGTTTACCCTGACCGCGGTTCACGATGGCGAAGCTGGACTCAAAGCGGCACTTTCTGGCGAATATAATCTTGTCTTACTGGATGTGATGCTGCCGAAAAAGAATGGCTTTGAAGTGTTGCGCGAGTTGCGCAAGCAGTCGGCGATTCCTGTGATTATGCTGACCGCACGCGGCGAAAGTGTGGATCGAGTACTGGGATTAGAACATGGTGCCGATGATTATATTGCCAAACCTTATCATCACCACGAGTTAGTGGCGCGCATCAAAGCTTTGTTTCGACGCATTGATATGCAAACCGATCACGTGCCTAGTAACGATTCCAGCATCAGCGTTGGCGAATTGTTGTTAAA
>JARGOI010000133.1 GCA_029212275.1 Thalassolituus sp. | reverse complement strand
GACATCATTTCTAACATTCGCGCTTTTGCAAAGGCTAAACCAAATTCGCCAAAAAAGTATCCTGGTAATAACTCTAAGCCTGCTTCTGAAAGACTCTGAATCGCTTTAAACGCGTTCATACGTTCTTCGTCATCTTTAATTAGCAATGAAGCATTCATCAAGCGCGAATAAACGGCAGGAATCATTCCCAGAGAGGTCAGTTCGGCACCTTTGATATAGGCTTGTTGAAAGTTACCAGAAAAATGCAAGCGCCATATGTCCTGAAGCGCGGTTGCCAGAGGAGTGTAATCATTATTTTTTAGCGCTTGAACTGCTGGATGGCTAGATTCGAGTTGACTCAGCTCCTTCACTTTTTCATTTAACAGAGGATATTTGGCGAGAGTGCGTTGTATCCATGCTTCGTCAGGATATTCAGCTCCAGTAATTGCACTGAGCTTTGGCCAAGCTTGTTTTAATGCATCGCCTTCATATTGAAATTGAGGCAAAGACTTTGGGTATGCTGGCCATTCTTCAGCATGTGTTGCAAGAGATGCGCCGCAAAAAATTGCCAATGAAAAGATAGAGGTGAGAATAATGCGCATAATATCGTCCAGTTGATTTTTTGCGCATTATACTCATCGAAATATACTTTTCCTGTATAAAAAGTATAAATATTTTTAAAACGCCTTTCCCGGATTAAGACCTAGCGACTTCAGTATTTTTGCTAGGGGACAAAATCCCGTAAAGGCAGCCTGTAACATATTTGCTCCAACAAACGCGGTAAACCAAAGCCAATTCTCAGAGTGAGCTTGTGACAGCACTAAACTGAGCAAAATAAACGTGCCTGCAATTGCGAACACCATACGGTCAATATTCATCTAAACACCTATATTTATATATAACTAATTAGTTATACTATACTCATGATAGTTTAAGCACAAGCAGGACTCGGACTTGAGCCGACAAACCGCTATACTATTTAGTAGCTTCTTAACTTATTCTATTTACCCCCAGTTTGGATTGACGCCACCGTATGAAAAGCTCTGATATTCGCCAGTCGTTTCTCGACTTTTTTGCTTCAAAAGGTCATGAAGTAGTTCCTTCCAGTCCTCTTATTCCTGGAAATGACCCAACTCTGCTCTTCACTAACGCTGGTATGGTGCAATTCAAAGACTGTTTTCTTGGCGAAGAGCAGCGTAGTTACACTCGAGCCGTTTCATCGCAGCGCTGCGTTCGTGCCGGTGGTAAGCATAACGACTTAGAAAATGTCGGGTATACCGCACGCCACCATACCTTCTTCGAGATGCTAGGTAACTTTAGCTTTGGCGATTATTTTAAAGAAGATGCTATTCAATTTGCATGGGAGTTCTTAACGTCAGCGCAATGGCTCAATCTACCCAAAGAAAAATTGATGGTGACGGTCTACGCCGAAGACGACGAAGCGTTCGATCTCTGGAATAAAAAGATGGGTATCCCAGCGGATAAAATCGTTCGCATCGGAGATAACAAGGGAGCAAGATTCGCTTCGGATAATTTCTGGACCATGGGCGACACGGGTCCTTGTGGTCCCTGTACTGAGATCTTTTACGATCACGGTGAACATATTTGGGGTGGCCCTCCGGGGTCTCCAGAAGAAGACGGCGATCGCTTTATAGAGATCTGGAACAACGTCTTTATGCAGTTTAATCGCCACGCTGACGGCACTATGGAGCCGCTTCCTAAGCCATCGGTGGATACTGGTATGGGCTTGGAGCGTATTTCCGCGATTATGCAGGGCGTGCACAGCAACTACGAAATCGACTTATTCCAAGCGCTATTAAAAGCCGCGGGTGAGTTAACCGGTTGCACCGATATGGAAAACAAATCACTGCGCGTAATCGCAGACCATATTCGTTCTACCAGCTTTTTGATTGTTGATGGCGTGTTGCCATCCAACGAAGGCCGTGGCTATGTCTTGCGTCGTATTATTCGTCGGGCGGTACGTCATGGCCATATGCTGGGTGCAAAAGTTGGTTTCTTCCATCAATTGGTGGGAGCACTGGTTGCACAGATGGGGGAAGCCTACCCAGAACTGCGGACGCTGCAAACGCACGTCGAAAAAGTTTTACACTTAGAAGAAGAGCAATTCGCTAAGACCCTAGACAAAGGCATGGCGATTTTGAATGACGCCATTGCAGATTTACAAGGCGATACCATTCCGGGTGAAACCGCGTTTAAATTATACGATACTTATGGCTTTCCGCTGGATTTAACTGCCGACGTCGCACGTGAACGCAATCTTAAAGTCGATGAAGACGGCTTTAATGTGGCGATGGATAAGCAACGTGAAATGGCGCGCGCTGGCAGTAACTTTGGCGGTAATTACGGCAAGGGTCTAGAAATCGACGGTCAAACGCAATTTTTAGGCTACGACTTGCTGGAGAATACCGGTACGGTAAAGGCCTTATTTAAAGATGGCGTTGCGGTTGAGTCATTACAGGCCGGTGACGAAGCGGTATTGGTCTTAGATGAAACTGCATTCTATGCCGAAAGTGGTGGTCAGGCCGGAGACTCTGGTTTCCTTAAAGCCGCTGGTGTTGTCTTTCAAGTGAAAGACACCAGTAAAGAAGGCAAAAATCACCTGCATAAAGGTGTTTTAGTCGAAGGCTCTGTTGTTGTTGGCAGTCAACTGACTGCAGTTGTGGATTCGGAAAAGCGTCAATCGACAGCTATTCATCATTCGGCGACTCATTTATTACACGCTGCCTTGCGTCAGGTGTTGGGTGAGCATGTGAGCCAGAAAGGCTCGCTGGTCACCTACGATAAACTGCGCTTCGACTTCTCGCATTTAGAGAGTGTGTCCGCCGCAGAAATCGCCCAAATCGAAACCATTGTTAATACCCAAATTCGTGCTAATACGCCGGTAACAACACGCTTGATGAATATTGACGCTGCGCGTGAGTCGGGTGCGATGGCCTTGTTTGGCGAAAAATACGACGATGAAGTTCGTGTGTTGTCGATGGGTATTGATGACTTCTCGATTGAATTATGTGGTGGTACGCATGCAATGCGCACTGGTGATATTGGCTTACTAAAAATAAGTTCAGAAAGTGGTATCGCTGCCGGTATTCGTCGTATTGAAGCGGTGGTTGGGCAGTCGGCTTTGGACTTTATTGCCCAAGAAGAACGTACGTTAACGACCATTGCCCGTGCGTTGAAAGGCTCGACGGATAATGTTGCTGACAAGGTTGAACAGCTACAAGCTCGTAGCCGTCAATTAGAAAAAGAACTGGAAGCGCTAAAGTCGAAATTAGCCAGCAGTGCAGGTTCAGACTTAGTTGGCAGTGCCAAAGACGTTAACGGCATAAAAGTCTTGGCTGCACGCCTCGACGGCACCGATGTGAATGCCCTGCGTGAAACCATGGATCAGCTGAAAAATAAGCTGGGTTCGGCATTGATCATGTTGGCAGCAGAAACTGATGGCAAAGTGACTTTGCTGGCGGGTGTGACTAAAGATCTGATTGGTAAAGCGAAAGCGGGCGACGCAGTGAAAGAATGCGCGCCTTATGTCGATGGTCGTGGCGGCGGTAAGCCTGAAATGGCACAAGCGGGCGGTCAGAAGCCTGAAGGCATTAATGATGCACTGATTGCGTTTGAGCGCTGGGCAGAAACTGTCTAACGACGTGACAGGTTAAATTAAGGGGTTGCTTGATAACTCGCGCAAAGCCGAGTTGTTTGGGAATCTTCTAAATTAAAATAGAGTGTTTTGCGGCGACATAGAGTGAATCTGAATACATAGTCATTACGCGACAAACTTCAGTTACATTTTAATCGGCTTACAAAGCTGCAAGCGCTTTAATAATGCGTATAGATAGTGTTTAATTAGCGACCTTTTTTATGGGCTTAGTGTAGATTCCATGGCGTTATATGTTCAAAAGTATGGCGGGACTTCGGTAGGCACCGTCGAGCGTATTGAAGCAGTTGCCGAAAAATTGAAAACCTTCCACGAGGCAGGTCATCAATTGGTTGTTGCTGTCTCTGCGATGAGTGGTGAAACCAATCGTTTGTTGGCGTTGGCCGCAAGTATTTCTGACACACCTGATCCACGAGAAATGGACGTACTGGTGTCCACTGGTGAGCAAGTGACCATCGCATTGTTAGCGATGGCATTGCAAAAACGTGGCATTAAAGCACGCTCTTTTACGGGCTGGCAGGTGGGTATTCGTACTGATAACGCGTTTATGAAAGCGCGCATCGAAGATATTGATACGGCCAAAATGCGAGAAGTGCTGGACGATAAAGGCATTGTTATTGTCGCCGGTTTTCAAGGCATAGATGCTGATAATAATATCACCACCCTTGGTCGCGGCGGATCAGATACTACGGGTGTCGCCTTAGCTGCCGCGTTAAAAGCGGATGAATGTCAGATTTACACCGATGTAGACGGTGTTTATACCAGTGATCCTCGTGTCGTACCTCTGGCTCGTCGAATGGAAAAAATCACCTTCGAAGAAATGCTAGAAATGGCCAGTTTAGGGTCAAAAATTTTGCAAATTCGATCGGTCGAGTTTGCTGGTAAATACAAAGTTCCGCTTCGTGTGCTCTCGTCATTTACTGAGGGCAACGGTACCTTGATTACAATGGAGGAGAGCAGCTCCGTGGAAAATCCAGTTATTTCTGGTATCGCGTTCAATCGCGATGAAGCCAAAATTACCGTGAAAGGCGTGCAAGATGTGCCAGGTGTTGCCTCGCGTATTTTGGTACCCATCAGTGACGCCAATATTGAAGTCGACATGATCATTCAGAATATTTCTGAAGATGGATCTAACGACTTTACCTTTACCGTGCACCGCAACGACTACAAGCGTGCGATGCAATTATTGCGGTCATTGGCAAGTGAATTGAATGCCCGTGAAGTCACAGGAACCGATAACATATGCAAGGTGTCTATGGTTGGCGTGGGTATGAGATCTCACGCCGGCGTAGCGAGTCGTATGTTTCAAACCTTGGCAAATGAAAATATCAATATTCTCGCAATCACAACGTCAGAAATTAAAATTTCGGTTTTGATTGAAGAAAAGTATCTAGAACTTGCTGTGCGCTCATTGCACACGGCATTTGGACTAGATGCTGAAGACAGCGTTGCTAAGGATTAAAGCACGTTGGTAATGTAACCAATTTTTTTTGGAAACGTTACAAAAAACATTTTCTTATTGGGCCATGAAACTTTTATTTTGACTAATATAGTCAATACTGTGATTAGCCCTTAAGGAAAGGCGCAAGCCAAGCACCCTACATCGAATCAGGACATTCAGGAGAATCCCTATGCTTATCTTAACCCGTCGTGTTGGAGAAACACTGATGGTCGGTGACGAAGTCACTGTTACCGTCTTGGGAGTTAAAGGAAATCAAGTACGTATTGGTGTTAACGCACCAAAAGAAGTTGCCGTACATCGTGAAGAAATCTATCAGCGCATTCAGCGTGAGAAAGATGGCGGTGAAAATACCGGAAACTACTAAGACCTTAATTTCGTTCAATTTTTCCTTTGAAAATTTTTTGAACGTGGTATCATGCGCGCCGTGATGTGGAGAGATGGCCGAGTGGCTGAAGGCGCACCCCTGCTAAGGGTGTATAGGTTTATACCCTATCGAGGGTTCGAATCCCTCTCTCTCCGCCACACTTTCTTTGTTAGACAGTAATCTCAATCTTGATTACCAACAAAACAGAGGCGTAAATAGGATGTTGACAGTAATGTCGCTCACCCTATAATACGCGCCCCACGATGTGCGCTCGTAGCTCAGCTGGATAGAGTACTTGGCTACGAACCAAGGGGTCGGAGGTTCGAATCCTCCCGAGCGCACCATTCTTTGAATGAAGAATGTGCCATCGTGAACAGATATACCTTATGTGCGCTCGTAGCTCAGCTGGATAGAGTACTTGGCTACGAACCAAGGGGTCGGAGGTTCGAATCCTCCCGAGCGCACCATTAAGGCTTCTTCTAAGAAATCTCGTTCTCCAATAATTTCTTCTTTGTATTTGATATCTTCGTCAGCGCGACGGAGGTGAGAGCCTCCTTAGGTTCGACTAGAGCGAAGCGAAAGAACGTCGGAGCTTGCGACGACGGCCCGAAGGGCATCAGTCATCCTCCCGAGCGCACCATTAAGGCTTCTCCTAAGAATTAATTTTCAAAGTCCAATTACACTACCTTGATGTTATAGCGCCGATCTACTCCGCGTGCCTGAACTCTTAATTCCCAATGAATTCGATCCAAACCGACCGGTCCGCTTTTTTGAGCGTCTGCTGGTAACGTCAGATTAAAATCTAATCGATCACCATGTGCCCCTCGACTTAACGATGCCGACACCGGAATCATTGCGAGTGTGCTTTGATGATACTGCGAGCGTCGACCACTGCGTTGTCTTGTTTTTAAACAATAAAGAGAAACATTAAACTCAGGTTTGTCGGCATGAGGTTTAATTAATATTGTACCTTTGGCATTGTCTCCAGGTGCTAATTTATCTGGGGTCAGAGTAAGAGGCATAGCGCCATAGCGACTGTGGCTTAGCACTTGTTGCCAAGCACGGTAAATCAAAAAAGCACCGGCAACGGGAAACGCTAATAACAAAATAGATGTGTATTCACCCCTTACCATCGCATTGGGAATGCCCATGGTGGCCGGGAGTGTTACCCCAATAAAAGCCAAGCCCATTGTCGTCATTATGACTATCGAAAACGTCTGCTTAGAAAACAGATTCATCCAATTTTCCT
>JARGOI010000132.1:2158-6763 GCA_029212275.1 Thalassolituus sp. | reverse complement strand
GCCATGTCCAACTTTGGTCGCCGTAAGTTAGCCTCCATGTTGCATGAATTTTCGGCGCGTTATCCCGACGTCAGCCTTGATTTGCATATATCCGACCGTCCATTAGATATTGTTGAGGAGGGTTACGATTTTGCTCTACGAATTGGCTCGCTAGAGGACTCTCGCCTTATCGCCAAACCCGTCGCCGAACAACGGATTGTGATTTGTGCAGCCCCCAGCTATCTAGAAACTTGGGGCACTCCAGAAAGTTTTGAAAACTTACCTAAGCATCGCATTTTGTTAGTGGCTAATGCCGAATATGCGCGCCTTAATTGGTTAAGACAGTTCGAACGCGACAACGGCTTAAACCTGTCTGGTGTTGAACGCAAATTAACGGTCAATGACTTGGATTTAATCTACGAAGCCTGCCTGTCAGGAATGGGGATTACCGCTTTACCGACCTACATTGCCGACCGTCATTTGCAAAACGGCCAATTAGTACAGTTGTTTGAAGATGTTGAGATACCCGTGCGTACGATACGCTTGGTATTTCCTCAGAATCGCTATTTAGCCAGCAAAAGTCGGGCATTTTTGGACTTTGTGACTGAATATTTTCGCAGTTAGCTGCACTGAGATAATTCACCGCAACGTTCGGTAAAAATCTTCGGCACGTGAGCAATGTGGCGTTCGTCATAATCGAAAAAGACGATGCCCGTTTTGGCCTTCGCAACTAGACGATTGGTTTTGGCATTCACAACTCGGTATACCACATCGCAGCCATATTTATTGAAATCAGTGGTGCCTACTTCAAACACCAATGGGTCGCCGACAAACGACTCGGCTAAAAAAGTGACGACGATGTCCGTCACCATAATGCCCAAACCTGCGATGTTAAACTCACTAAAGTCATGCGAATACAAATAGCGCAAACGGGCTTCATGCAGCAGGCTAACCATGCGATCGTTGCCCAAATGATTGCCGTAGTTTATGTCAGACACCCGAACAGTTAAGGTCGTTGAAAACGTAAATACTTCTGGAAACTCAAGGGTAACGCGTGCCATCAAAGGCCTCCCGTAGGAATTAATTTGGAAAATAGGACACTAAACGTTCAAATTCGACGATTCTTCACATTTTAGTGCTGAATTGCATTGGTATCTCAACATTCAATAGGGTCTACTATGCTATAGCAGATAAGTCCCTATGCAGCAGCTATGGCAGCAAGGTGGCAACTTGCCCATACCCTAGTGACATTGCCATAGTGATACACGGCATAATTGCTGGTCTGAGATAAGTATATGATTGAATGTTGTCCGACACAGACAAAGCAGTCTGAGTTTTCACAGCTCGGTCAAGTGGCATAAACGCAGCGAATACTAACGAGGCTGCCGGCCGAAAACAATGAACAAATAAGGATTACCACACGTGATGATTCAACCACCCAAGCGTTTACTTCGTACCCTTTACTTTGCGTTACTCACTACTGTGGTCAGTTCATCGTGGGCCATCATTCCAGAAGTTACCCCGGGCACCCCGTTCACACCGTTGAAGCCGACCACCGAAGAAGCAATCACCACCCAGCAAATTATGAGTAATTTGTTGCGGGGTCATTACGATCGGAAACATCTAAATGACCAGCTTTCATCGCAGATACTGGATGCATTGTTAGACAACCTTGATGGTGCACGTAGTTACTTTTTAAGCAGTGATATTGCTGGCTTCGAGATCTATCGAAATAAACTCGATGAAGCGCTGGCCCGAGGCAATATGGAGCCTGCCTTTGTAATCTTTAATTTATATCAACAACGGGTAAACGAGCGTTTGTCGTTTGTGCTAAACGAACTTAAAGACAATGCCGACAAATACACTCTAACCGACCAAGATACGCTGCAATTAGAACGTGAAGATGCTCCATGGCCGAAGAGCGTCAGAGAGCTTGATGATTTATGGCGCAAGCGCTTGACCAACTCGATGATCAATCTGAAGCTGGCCGGTAAAGAAGACAAAGACATGGTGGAATTGCTCACCAAACGTTACCAGAATCAGCTCAACCGGTTACACCAAAGCCGTCCATCAGACGCATACCAAACCTTCATGAATGCCGTGACTGGCACGTTTGATCCGCATACACAGTATTTTTCACCGCGCAATTCAGAAAATTTCAACATCAATATGAGCTTGTCGCTGCAGGGAATTGGTGCGGTATTGCAGGGCGAAGACGAAAACACCAAAGTGGTACGCTTGGTGCCTGGAGGCCCAGCCGCGAAAGCCAACAATCTGGAACCTGAAGATAAAATTATTGGTGTTGCACAGGGCAAAGACGGCGAAATGGTGGATGTTATTGGCTGGCGCTTAGACGAAGTTGTCGATCTCATCCGTGGCCCCAAAAATTCGATTGTGCGCCTGCAAATTGTCCCAGCCTCCAGTGGCAACGACGCCAGCAAGGTTATTTCTATTCAACGTGACGAAGTGAAACTGGAAGAACAGTCTGCACAAAAAGACATCATCGAGATTGAAGACAAAGGTCAAATTCGTCGTGTGGGCGTGATTGATATTCCTACTTTCTACATCGACTTTCAGGGCCGCATGGAAAATCGACCCGATTATCGCAGCACCACGCGCGACGTTGCGCGCCTAATCAGCGAACTGAAAGAAGAAAATATTGATGGCCTGATTATTGATTTGCGCAGTAATGGCGGTGGCTCATTAGAAGAAGCGATCAGCTTAACGGGATTATTTATTCCAACCGGGCCAGTTGTGCAAGTGCGTGGATCTCGTGGCAATGTCGAAGTTCTGCGTGACCTTGATCCAGAGGTTCTATATGACGGCCCGATGACCGTGGTGGTCAATCGTTTAAGTGCCTCTGCTTCAGAAATTTTTGCCGGTGCCATTCAAGATTACGGCCGTGGTTTAGTCATTGGCGGACAAACCTTTGGTAAGGGCACGGTGCAATCGTTGCGTTCTTTAACAGAAGGTCAATTAAAAATCACCCAAGCGAAATTTTATCGTGTATCGGGCGACAGTACTCAAAACCAAGGCGTGATTCCTGATATTGCCTTCCCTTCGTTATTCGATAAAGAAAAAATTGGTGAAAGCGCCTTGGATCTCGCCCTGCCTTGGGACACCATCCGACCTGCGCTGGAGAAAAAACCCGTCGAGTTAAAGGGGTTTATTCCGCAATTAACGAAAGAACACGAGCGCCGCATCAAAAATAATCCAGACTTTATTTTTATGAATAATCAGAAAATATTGGCTGATGAAATGCGTGATAAAACCGAATTATCACTCAATGTTGAAACTCGTCGTCAAGAGCGCGAAGCGTATGATGAGCGTCGCTTACAGTTTGAAAATGCGCGTCGTAAAGCGAAAGGCATGCCTTTACTTGATAGCTTAGAAGATCAGCAAGAAGACAGCGTAGCGAGCAACGACGCCAATAAAACAGGCGACAAAAAAGACAATGAGAATAAGGACAAGAGCAACAATACCCAAGCGGTGTTGCCTGATGGCGAAAGCAACGAGTTAGCACTGTCGGAGGGGGATAAAGAAGAACCCGAAGAAACGGATGCAATGCTCGAAGAAGCTGGACACATCTTGCTCGACTTCGTACAGCTGGGTGCAGGTCAATTAACGGCACAAAGAAGTCAGTCTTCTCTATAAAAAAGACTGTTATTAACGTAAAAATCGTTAAATGCTTATTTTACTTAGAACCATGACCGGTAATAATAGCCTTAGACGATAGATGAAAAAAACGCCGAATATTCGGCGTTTTTTGCTTTCAGAAAAACAATTTATTAACGACTATCTACGTAACTATTTATAGTTCGTTATACCTTCAAAAACTTACGCAACTCTTCGTCAGTAAAGATAAACACCCAAACGCGATCGAGCATGTCGTTAATCCACTCTTGGTTATAGCTATCGACTGGTGCAGTGGCCACTTTACGGCTTTCATTAATAGCAAATGGTTTAACAAACGAACGTGGACCATCATACGCTTTCACTTCAAAGCGCATTTTAACGCTGCAATTATTGACCAAGGTACCGTCGTTACATCTGTACTCAAAGTTTTCGATATTTAATTGCATCTTGACAGGTTCTTCGCTGCTACCACCGCCAAAACCAAGCTGTGCCATACTGCTTTGCAAACGAGCAGTCAGGATGTCTTCAAGCGATGCCTGAATCATTAATGGCGAACGTGTTGCATCGCGGCCACCACGCGTTCCAATAACATCGCTGGTCAGATTTTCTCGTTTATCGACCACACGAATCAAAGCATCACGTTGTAATGGTGCACTGCTTTGCTCTAACTCTGCTTGTTCGTTTAACTTAATCGTTTGCGGAGCCAATACGCAACCGCCTAACGTTAATGCCAAGCTGGTGATGGCGAGTGAAAAAAATGAACTTCTTGATTTACCCATTTGGAATGTCCTTTGCTGCTCGTTTAAATACCCACTCACTGGCGCTTGAGTCTTCATCGCTGAAGCGATAACCGGCGGTGTCGAATTGCTTTAGTACGTCGACGTTAGTGATACGTTCCCGTATTTGAAACGACGCCATCATACCGCGTGCCTTTTTCGCATAGAAACTGATTATTTTATATTGCCCATTTTTTTCATCTTTGAATATCGG